>CAZEAO010000057.1:0-7197 GCA_964510245.1 uncultured Piscirickettsiaceae bacterium
CTACAGAAACCGACCCCGAGTCTGCAAAAAACACCTTATCAAGACCTTTTGGAGTCAGGTTAATTAGTTTTTCGCATAAATCGAGAGCTGGCTGATGAGTAAGGCCTCCAAACATTACATGAGAAACTTGATCAACCTGAGATTTGATTGCTTTGTTAAGAGCAGGGTTGTTGTAACCATGAATCATGCACCACCATGAACTCATACCATCAATAACTCGAAGTCCATTCTTAAGGTTTAGGTAAACCCCTTCTGCACTATCTACCTGATAAGTCGGAACCTTATTTGGAATATTGGCATAGGGATGCCAAATGTGATTCTCTTCAATATTCACTATAGAAATTCTCGTAACTGTTTCATCGAGTCAATCACCAAGTCAGGATTTTCATCTGCTATATTGTTGCCATGGTTATAGCCATAAGACATACAGACAATATCAAATCCAGCAGCTCTTGCTGCCTTCACATCACTAACGGAATCTCCCAACATTAAGCAATCTTTTGGGTTTACGTCAAAAAAATTAGCGCTATAAATAAGGGGATACGGGTCTGGCTTTTTCTTTTCTAGAGTGTCACCAGAGACGACAATCTTAAAGTATTCAAAAATACCTAAAGACTTTAACAATGGAAGTGTAAACTGCTCAGCCTTGTTGGTAACGCAACCTATCAAATAGTCCTTAAACTTTAAATAATCTAAGCCTTCTTTAACGCCGTCGTACAAATGCGATCGTACTGATGAATTTTCAGCGTATAAATCTATAAATATTGGATATGCCTGATCGAATTCTTCTTGTGTGGGTGAACCATCCAACTGCCCAATGAGAGCTCTTTCAACGAGTCTTGGAACGCCATTTCCAACCCAATGCCTGACTCTTTCAACTCCTATCTCTGGCCTATCAAGCTTAATCATCATTTGATCAACACAGTATGCCAAGTCAGGAACGCTATCAACAAGAGTCCCATCAACGTCAATCATTACTAGTTTTGGTTTAAATATTTTCATTAATGTTATATGTTTAATACAAGTTTGGTAGAATTGAATTCAGGATTTATTTCACAGATATTTTATATGGAAAACAAAACAGTCATTGGATTTATTGGCGCTGGAAACATGGCCTACGCACTTATAAAAGGTCTAATCGGTGATGGCCTTGATGAAAAGAATATTAATGTCAGTGACCCCAATATTGAGCTTTTAGAAAAACGTAAATCTGAGCTTAGTGTATCTACATACTCAGATAATTTGTCACTACTAATGAATAGTGATGTTGTTGTGTTTGCTGTCAAGCCTCAAGTTCTTTCAGTTGTTTGTCAGGAACTTAAAAATAAAGTGTCAACCAATCAGCTTTTTGTATCAATTGTTGCTGGTATTCAAAGTAAAGATATAAATCGATGGCTCGGAGGAAATTTCTCACTGGTTAGAACAATGCCAAACACGCCTGCTCTTTTTCAATCGGGCGTTACAGGTCTTTATGCAAATGAACTGGTTACTAAAGATCAAAAAAATTTAGTGAACATGTTGTTGTCTGCAGTAGGTGAATGCTTTTGGGTCAAAGAAGAGAATCTATTGGATGCAATTACTGCTATATCGGGTAGTGGGCCCGCGTATTTTTTTCTGCTCATGCAATCAATGAAACAAGCTGCAATGGCCTTGGGTCTGGATGAAAAAACTGCTGACTCTTTGAGCATTCAAACAAGTTATGGCGCAAGCATAATGGCAATTAATTCTGGAAAAGATTCAAAAACACTCAGAGCAGAAGTTACTTCGCCAAATGGCACTACTCAAGCTGCTATCGAGACCTTTCAGGATCAGAATTTTGAAGGGATAGTTGCATCCGCTACAAGAGCTGCATACGACAGAGCTCGAGAGCTCAGCAAAGAGCTTGGAGACATTGATTAACTTTTCCTATAGTCTAACTACCCCATAATAACTGCATATTCGCAATAGCAGCTAGTGAAGCAGTTTCAGTTCTTAGAACCCTCTTGCCCAGAAGTAGTGACTTATACCCACCCTTTTCAGAGTCAGCAATTTCTTTTTCAGATAGGCCGCCCTCTGGACCAATGAGAAGGGTTGCTTTTGAAGATTTTTTGGCATGAGCTAGGTCATCTGTAGCTCGATGATGCAATACAAAACCGTTGTGTCCGCTCTCTTCTAGTAACTCATCAAGAGAAGTTGGATCTGACACGTTAACTATTACTGAGCGACCGGATTGTTCACAAGCGTGATTTGCTATTTTTTGCCAATGGTCAATTTTTTTATCAATCTTGTCGCCCTTGAGTCTGACTACGCATCTCTCTAATTTCATTGGGATGATCCTTTTAACACCCAATTCGACAGCTTTTTGTATCAAAAAATCCATTTTTTCACCCTTAGCAATTCCCTGGGCCAGCGTTAGATCCAACTTTGATTCATTGTCATTAATTTTTTTTGAGATTATTTTTAGATTTGTATTCTTTTTTGCGCTTTCAACCACCGCAATATAATCGAAACCATCGCCATTAAATACAGTGATATTTTTTCCAGTAGGAAAGCGTAAAACTTTGTTTAGATGGTGACTATTTTCCTTATCAAGCTGAGCATTCTTGCCCTCAGTAAAAGGTGTATTTTGATAAAGTCGTATCGTTTTCATGGTATCTTTCTTGGGTTATTTATCTAAGAATTAATACACCTAACTGAATGATACATCAAAAAAGAAGACAGGAGTTACTAAGCAGATTACCGGAAGGAGCTGTAGTCATTGTGTCAACGAATAGTGAACAAAAAAGAAACAGTGACGTGTGCTACCCATTTCGACCGGATAGTAGCTTTTGGTACCTTACTGGCTTTAAAGAGCCTGATGCAATTGCGGTGTTTAGTCAAACTAACTACACCATATTTCTTCGACCAAAAGATCAAACAAAAGAGATATGGAATGGATTAAGACTGGGTGTGGATCTTGCGCCAAAGACCCTGTTGGCTGATCAAGCTTTTGATGTTCATGTTTTTTTTGAGAAAATTAAATCTTTAATTAAAAAGGATTCTGATATTTATTTTGACACGCTAGGAAATGGAGGTTGGGCAGATAATTCAAGCACCAACACTCTTAACTCTAAGATTAATTCTCTATACAAAGACACTTTAAAGCCTTTGAATCCTTATATTTCAGAAATGCGCCTAATCAAAGATAAAAGTGAAATTCAAAGTATGCAAGAGGCTGCTAACTTGTCAGCTAAAGCACATTTAAAGGCAATGAAATCTTCCCGACCTGGACTTTATGAACATAATATTGCCTCAGAATTCGACTCCATATTTCGAAATGAAAACTCTGAGCACTCATACCCACCTATTGTTGCTAGTGGAGAAAATGCATGTATTTTGCATTACACAGAAAACAATAAAAAGCTTAAAGATGGGGATCTTATTTTGATTGATGCAGGATGTGAAATCAATGGCTATGCATCAGATATCACAAGGACGTTTCCGATTAATGGTAAGTTCAGTGAAGCTCAAAGGGAGATTTACGAAATTGTTTTAGACGCCCAAAAACTAGCAATTTCCTGTATTAAACCTGGAGTAAGTTTAAACAAACCACATGAAATTGCATGTGAAAAAATAACAAATGGCCTTATAAAATTAGGAATCATGAACTCCGCTGATGAGCTAAGTAAATTTTATATGCATAACACTGGACACTGGCTTGGACTGGATGTTCATGATGTAGGTAGTAAGTTAATTGATAATAATTTCCGTGAGTTTAATAGTGGAATGGTTACAACGGTTGAGCCTGGCATTTATATACGTAAGGATGATAAAATTGACTCAAAGTACTGGGGCATAGGAATCAGAATCGAAGATGATGTTTTAGTTACTGAGTCAGGAAATCATGTCCTATCTGAAAAAGCCATAAAGGATATTGACGCAATTGAAAATTTAATGGGTTAAGTCGAACTATGAATATTAACGAAGCAATCAAAGCAGTTATTTCAAGACAAAATCTAAACGAAAGTGAAATGCATGACGTTATGAACAGCATTATGACTGGACAAACAACGGACGCTCAAATTGGTGCATTTTTGGTTGGCTTATCGATGAAAGGTGAAACAATCGAAGAAATTGCTGCTAGTGCCAAAGTGATGCGTTCACTTGCTACTTCGGTAGAAATAAAAAGCGATGATTACCTAGTCGATACCTGCGGCACCGGAGGTGATGGCTTAGGATTATTTAATATTTCAACTGCATCAGCCTTTGTTGTTGCCGCTACAGGAGGCAAAGTTGCTAAACATGGTAACCGCTCCATATCATCGAAATCTGGTAGTGCCGATGTTCTTGAAGCCGCTGGAATAAACCTTAATTTAGATCCAGCAAAAATCAGTCAATGTATTGAAGACATTGGCGTTGGATTTATGTTTGCGCCAGCCCATCACAGCGCCATGAAGCATGCAATTGGTCCTCGCAAAGAGTTAGCAGTCAGGACTATCTTTAATGTTCTTGGTCCCCTGACCAACCCAGCGAAGGCTCCAAATCAAGTGATAGGGGTGTATAACAAAGATCTAGTTGAACCTATTGCCAATGTACTTAAAAGCTTAGGTTCAAGGCATGTAATGGTTGTTCATTCTGAAGATGGTTTAGACGAATTCTCAATTGCTAATAAAACTTATGTAGCCGAACTCAAGGATAACAACGTCTCAACTTACAGCGTTCATCCACATGACTTTGGCTTAACTGAGGGGGACCTAAATTCTCTTAAAGCCGATAATGCTGAAGAATCTCTCGCCATGATTCATGACGCTTTTTCTGGAAATATTGGAGCCCCAAGAGACATCGTCGCTCTGAATGCTGGGGCTGCAATATTTGTCAGTGGACTTGCTAACTCGCTAGACAATGGCATTCAAAAAGCTGCTCAAGCATTATCAGATGGAAGTGCACAAGATAAACTTAACGCCTACATTTTGGCTAGTAATAATTAGCAATGAACAGAAAAACGAATCTGATTTGGATTGACCTTGAAATGACAGGATTAATTCCTGAAACTGATGTCATTATTGAGATAGCAACAGTTGTCACAGATGCCAACTTAAATGTCATTGATGAAGGTCCCTCTCTAGCGATTCACCAAAGCAAAGAGATTATTGACGGCATGGATGAATGGAATACAAACCAACATAATCTCTCTGGCCTAGTAAAAAGAGTCATGGAAAGCAAAATTACGGTCGCTGAAGCAGAATCTCAAACTCTTGAATTTCTCACCAAACATGTCAATTCAGGAGTATCACCAATGTGTGGCAATTCGATATGCCAGGACAGAAGATTTTTGTCGAACTATATGCCAAACCTTGAAAAATTTTTCCATTATCGACATGTTGATGTTTCCACTTTAAAAGAATTAGCATTGCGCTGGAAGCCAGACATCATCTCAAGCAGTTTTAAAAATTCAAGGCATCTAGCGTTGTCCGATATTTATGACTCTATTGATGAACTCAAATACTACCGTGAGCATTTCATCAAAGGTTAAATTGACCTACCTATCGCCCGCCAAAGTAAATTTATTTCTCCATTTAACCTCAAAGAGAAGTGATGGATATCATAACCTTCAGACTATTTTTCAGCTGTTAGATTATGGTGACGAAATAGAGTTTAACGAAAGGGATGATGGGCAAATCAATCGTATCTATGGAAACGAGGACATTTCTCCAGATAGTGACTTAATCATAAAAAGTGCTCACATGATGAAGAAACTAGCGCCTTCAAATTCAGGCGTCGACATAGGAATCACTAAAAAAATCCCTTTAGGAGGAGGCCTGGGAGGTGGAAGCTCAAATGCAGCAACTACTTTGATTGCCTTAAATCAACTTTGGGATCTCAAACTAACAAAAAAAGAGCTGATTTCTATAGGTCAAGAGATTGGAGCTGATGTCCCCGTCTTTATCGATGGACGAAGCTCTTGGGCAGAAGGCATAGGAGAAATTCTTTTCCCATTAAATTTGCCAGAATACTTCTATTTGGTTGTTTCCATCAACAAACATATCTCAACTCAAGAAATATTCAGACACAAAGGATTGACAATGACTCAAGTACAAAGGAAAATAACGGACTTTTCATTTGTTTCAAATCCGCATAACGACTGTTTGGATGCTGCAATTGACTTGGAAAGTGAGATAGGAGATGCTTTAAATCATCTCAATCGCACTGAAAATCATATTGATCAAGCTAGGATGACAGGAAGCGGATCGTGTGTTTTCGTTACATTTGAAAATGAAAATGATGCATTGAGTGCAAAGAACGAATTGCCATCAAAGTGGTTTGGTTTTGTCGCTAAAGCGATTAACAAATCGCCATTATATGATTGGGATGTCGCCAAGCGGTAAGGCAACGGGTTTTGATCCCGTCATTCGCAGGTTCGAATCCTGCCATCCCAGCCAACACTCTGAATTTATAGTGTTTGACAGATTTACGAAATTCTTTCCAGAAGCCTAAGAAATGAATTCAAGACTAAAAATGGGTAAAATCTCCATTTATTTTTAGGAAATATCAATGACTAAAGATTTATACCAGTTCAATTTCAACAAGATTAGTGGCGAAGAGATTTCATTGAACAGCTATGAAGGCAAGGTTTTACTTATAGTCAATACAGCTAGTAATTGTGGTTTAACATATCACTACAAAGGACTAGAGAGCCTATATCAAGAATATAAGGAAGAAGGACTAGAAATTATTGGTTTCCCTTGTAACCAATTTGGTAAGCAAGAGCCAGGTTCGTCCGAGGAAATAAAAAGTTTTTGTGATCTCAATTATGGAGTCACCTTTACATTGTCTGAAAAAATTGAGGTGAATGGTTTAAACGCACATCCTGTATTTAAATATCTTAAATCTGAGCTTAAGGGCAAGTTAAACAACAACATCAAATGGAACTTTACTAAGTTTCTAATCGATCGTCATGGTGTTCCGTTTAAACGTTTTAGTGCTAGAGTTGAGCCTAAAGATATCAAGCCATTTATTGATGAACTCATTTAGTTCTAATAAAAAACTTTATTTACTGAAAAACTACTATATTCAATCATATGATTTCTTTGTATAATTGTAACTTCAAACAATAAGAATCTTGCTAGATGTCTTTAGATAGAATTAAAATCTTTAGCGGCAACGCAAACCCTGATCTTTCATCTGAAATTATTGCAAATCTTAATATTAGCCAAAGCAAGGCATTTGTTGGTCAATTTA
>CAZEAO010000058.1:0-7066 GCA_964510245.1 uncultured Piscirickettsiaceae bacterium
ATCTACGAAAAGCTCTATATGTACACCTATGGTTTCTATCCTAGAACAGAAACCTGGAGACCTAACATAGTATTCGGACTAACAGCATTACTATTTGTTATAGTGCCGCTAGTTAAAAACTATAAATACAAGAATAGAGTAACTCTATCTCTAATAATTTTATATCCACTAATTTCTTATGTCTTAATTGCTGGAGGATTTGGCATACTAACACCTGTAGATACTGATCAATGGGGTGGATTATTATTGACGTTAATTATTGCATCAGTTGGCATTATCGTTTCTTTTCCAATCGGTGTGCTATTGGCGCTTGGTAGACAATCAAATTTAAGAATAATTAAGCTATTTTCAACATTATTTATTGAATTCATTAGAGCTGTCCCATTGATTACAATCCTATTTATGGCGTCATTTGTTCTGCCGCTTTTTTTAGAATCAGGAAATTATTTTGACAAGCTTTTAAGAGCACTAATTGGTATCGCTCTATTCCAGGCAGCATATTTTGCCGAAGTCGTCAGGGGAGGACTTCAAGCAATTCCTAGAGGACAATATGAGGCAGCTGACGCAATAGGATTAAGCTATTTTCAAAAAAACCTTCTAATAATATTGCCTCAGGCGCTGAAAATATCAATACCGAATATTGTTGGCTCTTCTATATCCTTATTTAAAGATACAACGCTTGTATTAATTATTGGTCTATTTGACATGCTTGCCATGGTTAATCTAACAAGCAATGATCCTTACTGGCTTGGTAGAGAACCTGAAGGCTTTGTGTTTGTAACTATGGTCATGTGGGCTATACTATATACAATGTCGCGCTATTCAAGAAAACTTGAATTACGCTTTAATACGGAAAATAAAAACTAAAGGTTACTAAAAATGAGTGATAAAAAAACAAATATCATTGAAATATCAGATCTAAATAAGTGGTATGGGGATTTCCATGCTCTTAAAAACATCAATTTAGATATAAAGGAAGGCGAAATAATAGTTGTTTGCGGACCATCAGGTAGCGGTAAATCAACATTGATACGCTGTGTTAACTTTCTAGAAAAGTTCCAAGAAGGATCTATATTAGTCTCAGGAACAGAGCTCACGGACGACGCGCAAAAGATAAGAAAGATTAGAAGTGAAGTTTCTATGGTATTTCAGCACTTTAACCTATTTCCTCACTTAACAATAGTAGATAACTTAACACTTGCTCCAATATGGGTTCATAACGAAACTAAAGAAGAATCAAGAGAAAAAGCACTTAAACTACTAGACAGAGTTGGTATTAAGGATCAGGCTGAAAAGTACCCAAATCAGCTCAGTGGAGGTCAACAGCAAAGGGTTGCCATAGCTAGATCCTTATGCACAAATCCGAAAATAATGCTATTTGATGAGCCCACATCAGCCTTAGACCCTGAAATGATTTCAGAGGTGTTAGATGTTATGGTAGAGCTTGCAAGAGAGGGTATTACGATGATATGCGTAACCCACGAGATGGGTTTTGCAAGAAAAGTGGCCAATAGGATTATATTTATGGATGATGGTCAAATTGTAGAGGAAAATGACCCAGATAACTTCTTTACCAATGCTGAATCAGAAAGATTGCAGCTATTTTTGGATCAAATATTAACCCACTAATACCCATCACTAATCCTAGAATTGATGACAACATGAAGATTAAAACATAGAATCCTTATCAGTTTAATCTAAATAAGCATATAATTTAGCAAGTAATTTATTAATTAGTTGACTAATGTTTAAATTCTTAAAAAAAGAAACTCCAATCAAAGAAGAAATTGTCCAAATAGAAGACTGGACTAAGGATATTAAGCGCAGCAAAAAAATTGGAAGAGAAGTTGAACAACTATCATTTATATATGATTCTAAAGGGATAAATAAGGAACAAGGGACTAAGAAGGGACTAAGTAGGGACCATCTTAAAATTCTTAAAAATTGTAAAGAAGAAAGCACTGCTTTAGAATTAATGGGAATTTTAAAAAGAACAAATAAGTCAAAATTTAAAACAGCAATAATCAATCCACTTATTGATCACAATTTTTTAGAATTAACAATTCCTGAAAGTCCGAGAAGTCCAAGTCAAAAATATAGATTAACAGGAAAGTTTGTTAGAAGAAGAACTAAAGATTAAACAAATACAAACTGAAATTTTCAAAATTTAAGTTTATTTCTCACTTAAATGCTCTTTTCTTCGAAATCTTTGATTTAAGCGACTTTCTTAATTTTAGTTAATGAGTATTCATATTACTTTGATTTAGTCTTTAAAATAGAAAATTTCGAACTCTATATTTAACTCATTGATTTTTATTGATTTATCTCAGATATTGCTTATTTTTATAGCTATTAAATTCGCATAATTTATATTATGTTAAATAATATTAAATATTTACTATTTAAGTCTTTATTATTAAAAATATGGATAATATAGTTCTTAGTCCCGCCCTATTTTCTCTCTTATTATGATTTTTTTTCCTTAGTCCCATTGTTTCTCTATGTCTAATAATTTAAGGAATTATATTCTTCTTGCTTCATTAATTCTTATTTGGGGATCCTCATTTCTACTTACAGATCGCTCCTTATTATTTTTTACACCTGAACAAATTGTTACCTATAGATTAACTATTGGAGCATTTACTATGCTCTTTATTTCTATTGTTCTAAGTAAGAAACTTTATTTATCTTTTCGATCCTGGTTTCATTTTAGTATTTATGCAGTAATTGGTAATATAGTGCCCTATCTACTTATTTCTACTGGTCAGATGTCTATTACTTCGGGTATGGCAGGTCTACTTATGGCTGTTATGCCTCTAGTTACTTTAATTCTTGCACATTTTTTTCTACCAAATGACAAACTTAATATTTATAAAACTTTTGGTTTTATTGTTGGTATTTCTGGTGTTCTTTTTATACTTGGTCCTACTATTAATAATGGCTCAAACACTACTTTTGGAATTTTATTGGTTCTCGCGGCTGCCTGTGCATACTCTATCAATACAATTATTGCATCAAAATTAACATCGTATGACCCAATTATTACTAGCACCAGTGTTTTAATTATTGCATCTGTTCTTTCTTTTATTCTTTGGCCACAAACTTTAAAACTAAATTTTGATCTAATTCCGCTTTTAAGTGTCTCATCACTCATTCTTCTAGGAATTCTCCCTACTGGAATTGCTGCTTATATATATTTCATTATTATTAATTCCGCTGGAGCTACATTTTTAGCTAACATTAATTATCTAATTCCTGTTGTTGCTTTTTTTCTTGGAGCAATTTTGCTCGGTGAAGAAATTCTTTGGCACAATATTTTAGCTTTAATTTTTATCATTTCTGGAATATTTATCTCTCGGATAAAATCTTAATTATTAAAAAAAAATTTGTATTAATTTCTCCTTTTTTCAAATGCTTATCAGGTAATTTTCTATAAAATTCAAATTTAGTATTGCATCTCTTTTATTTATATTCTATATTTAGTGTATATTTGTCTTCGGAAGCACTAAATGTAGTACCTTTTTTAGGAGTTAAGTTTGAACCAGGAAATCCAAGCAGTAAAAGAGAATTCTGTCCATCAAGAAATTTTAGTTACCAAAAGAGACGGTTCAAAAGAATCAATTGACTTAGAAAAAATTCATCGTGTTGTTCACTGGGCGTCTCAAGACCTTGAAAATATTTCAGTATCTCAAGTAGAAATCAATGCTCAACTTGCATTTTTTGATGGCATTAAAACTGAAGATATTCATGAAACTATTATCAAATCTGCTGCAGATTTAATCTCTACAGATGTTCCTGATTATCAATATTTAGCTGCTCGTTTAGCTATCTTTCATCTTAGAAAAAAAGCATTTAAATCATTTACACCTCCTCCATTAATTGATCATGTTAAAAAATTAACTGAACTTGGAATTTATGACAAAGATATTCTTAAAAAATATAATGCTAGCGAGTTTAAGGAATTAGATAATTACTTAGATCATTGGCGCGATATGAATTTTTCTTACGCTGCAGTCAAGCAACTTGAAGGAAAATATTTAGTTCAAAATCGTGTTACTGGAGAGATTCATGAGTCTCCTCAATTGCTTTACATGCTTGTTGGAATGTGTTTATTTCAGGAATACAAAGGTAAATCTCGATTAAAAATTGTTAAGCGCTTTTACGATGCCGCCTCTAACTTTAAAATATCTTTACCTACGCCAATAATGGCTGGTGTTCGAACACCTACTCGTCAATTTTCTTCCTGTGTTCTAATTGAATCTGATGATGATTTAGACTCTATTAGTGCCGCGTCTGGAGCTATTGTTAAGTATGTTTCTCAGAGAGCAGGTATTGGTATCAATGCTGGAAAAATTAGAGCTTTGGGAAGCCCAATTAGAGGTGGCGAAGCCACTCATACAGGGTGTATTCCCTTTTTTAAACACTTTCATACAGCTGTTAAGTCATGCTCCCAAGGAGGGGTTCGAGGTGGTGCTGCCACCCTATTCTATCCTTTATGGCATCTAGAAGTTGAGAGTTTAATTGTGCTAAAAAATAATACAGGTACTGATGAAAATAGAATCAGGCATTTAGATTATGGTGTTCAGTTTAATGGTCTAATGTATGAACGTTTTCTTAAAGATGAAAATATTACTTTATTCTCACCTAATGATGCTCCAGGACTATACGATGCTTTTTTTGCTGATCAATCAAAGTTTAAAAAACTTTATGAAAAATATGAAAAGGATGACTCTATTCGTAAACAACAAATCAATGCTCGTGAATTGTTTGCATTGTTCATGAAAGAGAGGGCTAATACAGGTCGAATTTATCTGCAAAATGTTGACCATTGTAACACACACGGGGCTTTTGACGCCATACAAGCTCCTATCAAGCAATCCAATTTATGCATGGAAATTACACTACCAACTAAGCCACTTTATTCTGTTCAAGATGAAGCAGGCGAAGTTGCTTTATGCACCCTTTCAGCCGTGAATTTGGGTGCCATTGATAGCCTTGATGAGTTGGAAGATATTACCGATATTATTGTTCGCTCTCTTGATTCTTTATTGGATTACCAAGACTACCCTCTCAAATCTGCTGAAATAACCAGTAATAATAGGAGGACATTAGGTATTGGAGTGACTAATCTAGCTTATTATCTAGCTAAAAATGATGCTAAATATTCTGACGGATCAGGTAATGATTTGATACATAGAACTTTTGAAGCCCTACAATACTACTCGCTGAAAGCATCAAACAAAATTGCTCAAGAATTTGGTCCCTGCTCTCTTTTCTCTGAAACCAAGTATGCCAAAGGCATAATGCCAATTGATAGTTACAAAAAAGATATTGACGAATTTTGCAACACCAAATTAGAGTTAGATTGGGATACATTAAGAAAAAATATTAGAGAAAAAGGCCTTAGAAATTCCACTCTAACTGCACTTATGCCTTGTGAAAGTTCATCCCAAATTTCTAATTCTACAAATGGAATAGAGCCCCCTAGAGGCTTTATATCAATCAAACAGTCCAAAGATGGAATATTGAAGCAAGTAGTTCCAGAATATGAAAAATTGCATAAAAAATATGAGCTACTTTGGGAGATTAAAGATAATGAAGGCTATCTTCAACTATGTGCAATTATGCAAAAATTTGTTGACCAATCAATTTCAACGAATACGCATTATGATCCTTCGCAATATGATGGCAATAGAGTTCCAATGAAGATCTTCTTAATGGACCTTCTGAAAGCCTATAAATATGGCATTAAAACCCTTTATTACCATACAACAAGAGATGGATCTAGTGATGATCAAAGTGTCCAAAAGAGAGGTGATGATGACTGCGAAGACGGTGTTTGTAAACTCTAAAATCAATTAATTATGGCATATAGTATTTTTAATCAAGAAATTAATGACACTCTGAAAGAGCCAATGTTTTTTGGTGACTCGGTGAATGTTGCTCGCTTTGACCAACAAAAGTTTGAAATGTTTGAAAAACTAACTGAAAAGCAACTTTCTTTCTTTTGGAGGCCAGAAGAGATTGACGTTTCGAAAGACAAAATTGATTTTGGAAAGTTGCTACCCAATGAAAAACATATATTTGTTTCAAATCTTCAATACCAAATCTTGTTAGATTCAGTTCAGGGACGCTCTCCTAATATTGCTTTTCTTCCCATTGTGTCACTTCCTGAACTAGAAAATTGGATTGAAACTTGGGCTTTTTCAGAAACAATTCATTCTCGCTCTTATACTCACATAATAAGAGCTATTGTTAACGAACCAGGTGCAGTTTTCGATGAAATTATGAAAACTGAAGAAATTATTCAGAGAGCTACAAGTGTATCAAAGCACTACGACAAATTAATTAAGCATACACAAGCATACCTTTTAAATGGCGAAGGAGAACATAAGATTGATGGAAAGCTTATCACTATCAACATGTATTCACTTAAAAAGATACTATATTTGACTTTAATGTCTGTGAATATATTAGAGGCAATTCGTTTCTATGTTAGTTTTGCCTGTTCATTTGCCTTTGCAGAAAGGAAAGTCATGGAGGGTAACGCTAAAATTATTAAGTTAATTGCTCGAGATGAAGCTCTCCACCTGACTGGCACTCAACATATGCTCAACTTAATGCGGGATGGTAAAGATGACCCTGATATGCAAGCAATCGCCATTGAGTGTGAAGCGGAAGTTATACAGATGTTTAAAGATGCCGCAAACCAAGAAAAAGAGTGGTCAGAATACTTATTTAAAGATGGGTCAATGATTGGCTTAAATGCCCAAATTCTTAAACAATATCTTGAGTATATTACTAACATTCGTATGTCAGCTTTAAATATGCAACCAATATTTGAGCAAACCACCAATCCACTTCCTTGGCTGAATCATTGGCTTGATTCTGACAACGTTCAGGTTGCCCCACAAGAGACTGAAATCACCTCATACCTTGTTAGCGCAATCGACAATACCATCGACTCTGAAGACGAAGATTTTAGTGATTTTAAGCTTTAAGTGCTTAGTGTCAAATGTTTAAGATTGATGTTGATAATATTAATGGTAAAACTGAGTCGCTCTAT
>CAZEAO010000059.1:0-6837 GCA_964510245.1 uncultured Piscirickettsiaceae bacterium
GAAGAAAACTGATGGCTATTTTAATTTTTTATATAATAATTTTTGTTGCTGCTTTCTACATTGTTAAAGTAGCTACTTCTTTTACCAAATCTCAAGATGATTTCACTAGCTTAAAAACAGTAACCTTTGGAGATGAAAGTGCAGTCTCACCTAATAGAGCTGCATCCATTATTTCTGTTATTGCTGTCTTTGCAATATGGGCCGCATTTACAGGATCAAAGCTTATTCCAATTCATGTACCTGGGCCATTTGTCGGTGAATTATCCTTTAACTATACAGCGATGAACTCTGCAGGTGAAACAGATGATGCAGATGTAACTATAACGGTATATGATGTTCAGAGCGGAATCATACCGGACAAGTTAGATATTGAACCAGGTTCTGGATTTGCTCTTAATGATACTGACCAAATCATTACATATAGAAGTAGATTAGTTAAAGTTCAAAAAAATGATGTTGGTGGCAAAGATAAGGGATATAAGGTCATTGCTGTAAATGGTCAAGAGATATCCCCCGATAAAGAGATTTTTATTGATAACGCTCGTATCTATATGACTCGAAAAGGCACCCTGAGTGTTACCCCTGAAAAGGGCTGGCAGATGCAGCCTGTATGGCTTCCTGCACCAGAAACCGTATGGTCTAGGCTAATAAAGGTTGGGTCTGAGGGATATAAAAACTTCACACTCTTTGAGCACTTGGGTTGGTCACTTATTCGAGTAGTAGTTGGGTTTTTAGCTGGCGCGATAATCGGAATACCTCTTGGTTATGCAATGGGTTTATCGGGATGGTTTCGAGGCTGGTTTGATCCAATAGTTGAATTTATGAGACCCGTTCCACCACTTGCTCTAATTCCGTTAGTCATTATTTGGTTTGGAATTGGTGAACAGGGTAAGATTATATTGCTATTTTTAGCTTCCTTATGGATTATGACCATTTCTGCGAGAGCAGGTGTTTCGGGCGTGAAAATTTCAAAAATTCATGCCGCATACTCGTTAGGTGCTTCAAAATGGCAAATCATGAGACTAGTTATCGTACCCAATAGCTTGCCTGAGATTTTTACTGGCGCTCGCGTTTCAATGGGAGTTTGCTGGGGTACGGTTGTTGCAGCTGAGTTGGTAGCTGCTCAAAAAGGTGCAGGAATGATGATTATCAATGCATCCAAGTTTCAAATGACAGACTTGGTAATTATGGGAATTGTATTAATTGGAGTTATTGGTTATGCAATTGACATTTTGATGCGTATTGCAGAAAATCATCTTGTTCCATGGAAAGGCAAGTAGCTCTAAAATAAATAATGTCAGAAACTTTACCTAAGCATGCGCAAGCAGTAATTATCGGTGGCGGTGTTGTAGGTTGCTCTGTTGCCTATCACCTTGCTAAACTTGGATATAAAGATGTTGTCCTTCTAGAACGAAAAAAACTAACCTCAGGAACTACTTGGCATGCTGCAGGTCTTGTCGGACAAATGCGCTCTTCACTTAACTTGACACAAATGGTGAAGTACTCTGGAAATCTATACGAAACATTGGAAGCAGAAACTGGAATGGCAACAGGCTATCGAAGAACTGGCTCAGTTAGTCTTGCTACCAATCACGAGAGACTGACTGAATATAAACGTAATGCATCGCTTGCAAAAGTTCATGGGGTCGATGTTCATATCTTATCTACTGATGAACTTAGAAATAAACTTGATTTTTTTAACCTTGATGATGTTGTTGGAGGAGCCTGGATACCTAAAGATGGAAAAGCAGACCCTGCCAATGTTGCTATGGCTCTAGCAAAAGGTGCAAAAAAT
Source organism: uncultured Piscirickettsiaceae bacterium (assembly GCA_964510245.1). Taxonomy (GTDB): domain Bacteria; phylum Pseudomonadota; class Gammaproteobacteria; order PS1; family Pseudothioglobaceae; genus Pseudothioglobus. The sequence continues at coordinate 1,796 of CAZEAO010000059.1, forward strand.
AACGGTGCAAAAGTATTTGAAGATGTTAAAGTTACTGGCATCCTAAAGAACCATGGAAATGCAACTGGAGTCCAGACAGAGCATGGTGAAATTTATTCAGATGTAGTCATTAATTGTGGTGGTATGTGGGCAAGAGAAATTGGGAAAATGGCAGGTGTTTCAGTCCCCCTTCAAGCTTGCGAACATTTTTATTTTTTAACATCAGCCGTTCCAGGTCTAGGCAACATGCCTGTTGTCAGAGTGCCTGACGAGTCTGCATACTATAAAGAGGATGCTGGGAAAATATTAGTTGGTCTCTTTGAGCCAAATGCTAAACCATGGGCTCAAAACGGTATACCTGAAGATTTTTGTTTTGACCAAATTCAAGATGATTTGGATCACTGTATGCCATACCTTGAGCTCGCAATGAACAGGGTTCCAGTAATGGAGAGCTTAGGTATTGAGACTCTATTTAATGGTCCAGAGAGTTTTACTCCAGATGATAATTTCCAAATTGGTGAATCTCCTGAACTTGGAAATTTTTATGTTGCTGCTGGATTCAATTCTATCGGAATTCAGGCAGCTGGAGGGGCTGGAAAGTATCTAGCAGAGTGGATTATTGAAAAAGAGCCTCCATGTGATTTATGGGAAGTAGACATTAGAAGAAATCAGTCCTTCCAAAGTAACAAGATATATTTGGCGAATAGAGTTACTGAAACTTTGGGGTATCTCTATGAAAACCATTTTCCCTACCACCAATATGAGACCGCACGAGGTTTAAGAAAAACACCTCTTTATGATTTCTATAAAGAACGTGGAGCCTGCTTTGGTGAAGTAGCAGGTTGGGAAAGGCCTAACTGGTTTGTACCAAAAGAATTGCTTGGCAAAGTAAAGGCTAATTATGAATATTCATGGGGCAAGCAAAATTGGTTTGAATATCATAAATTAGAACAACAGGCCATTAGAGAAACAGTTGGCATGTATGAAATGTCTTCATTCGCCAAAATAAGAGTCAAAGGCAAAGATGCTATGGACTTTCTACAGTTAATTTGCGCAAATGATATTGATGTTGAGCCAGGCAAAATGGTTTACACACAATGGTTAAATAAAAAGGGCGGTATTGAGGCAGATGTTACTGTTACCAGGCTTAAATCTGATGACTATTTAATTGTGAGTGGAACAATGTGTCTCAATAGAGATTTGCACTGGCTAAAAAAGAATATGCCTGAAGAAGCTGATTGTTCGCTTTTTGATGCAACAAGTTCAGAAGGTTGTTTGGCTATTATGGGTCCAAATTCAAGAGATTTGATTCAATCTCTAACCAATGCCGATATGAGTAATGAAAGCTTCCCGTTTGCAAATGTGCGTAATATTGAAATTGGTATGGCAAATGTACGTGCTCATCGTATCACTTATGTTGGTGAATTAGGTTGGGAGTTATACTTCCCGATTGAGTTTTCAAACTATGTTGCTGAACTTATTGACTCGGCAGGTGAAAAGTTTTCTTTAAGGAGCTGTGGAATGCATACAGTTGATAGTTGTCGAATTGAAAAAGCCTATAGACACTTTGGACACGACATTACTGATGAAGATCATGTTATTGATGCAGGACTCGGCTTTACTGTTAAATTGGAAAAGAAACCCTCTAAATTTGGAAAATTTATTGGTTTTGATGCTGTAGAAGCTAAAAAAGCCTCTGGATACGAAATGCGAGTGATGCAATTTTTGCTAACTAATCCTGAATTGTTACTTTACCATAATGAACCAATTCTTAAGAATGGTGAGATAGTTGGCCACTTGACTAGCGGTACTTATAGCCACACCTTAGGAGGTGCAGTTGGTCTTGGTTATGTACCATGTCAGCCTAATGAGAGTCATGAGGATATTTTAGCCGCAGAATATTCTATTGAAGTTGAAGGGGTGGTTGAAAAAGCTCAAGTTTCTCTTAGGCCTATGTATGACCCAATGAATAAGAAGATTAGAAGTTAATTTGCCTTAATTTTAAGAAAATAGTAATATTTTTTTTCATACCATTGCCTTGATTTCTTTGATAATTATGTCTAAACCTTTATCAATTTTATTGGTATCAATAGCTGAATAACCAAGATGTAAATAGTTTGAAGGGGCATCATCTTCTAAAAAATGTGTTTTACCTGGCCTGACTGCAACACCCTTAGAAAGAAGTTTGTTGCATAGATTTTCGCTGTCAATCGCTTTGGGAATTTTAATCCAAAAAGTTGAACCACCAACAGTTGGAGCACAAGATAAAAGAGGCTCATTGTTTATTTTTTCATTAATTAAACCCCATCTCTCTTTGTTGGTTTTTTGTATTTTTGTAAACATATTATGATAATGACCAAGACCTATAAAAAGAGCTACAGATCTTTGGTTATTTGCAGGTATATGTCTAATCATCAATCTTCTAAGAGCTCTCGCTTCATTTATAAAACTTTCTGGAGCAACCATATAACCTAGCCTCAGTCCAGGAGCAAATGCCTTTGAGAAGCTTCCAACATAAATTACATTATTATTTTTATCTAAGCTCTTTAGTGATGGGTGTGGTTTTTTTTGAAAATTAATTTCTGCTTCATAGTCATCTTCAATAATGACTATTTCGTTCTCTTTAGCAACATTAAGTAATTCATGTCTTCTTTCCATGCTCATTGTAACGCCTGTTGGATACTGATGACTTGGGGTAGTAAAAATGATATCTATATCAGGGTTAATATCTTTGACTACAATTCCTTCTTGATCAATCCTAATTGGAACAATATCATTGGTTTTAGAATGAAAAATGTTTCTCACATCAGGGTATCCCGGGTTTTCCATTCCAACAACTGTTCCTTGCTTGGTGAGAAGACTAGCAATCATGTAGATTGCATTTTGACTTCCTGACGTTATCAAAATTTGATCTTTGTTTGCCCAAACTCCTCGCTTTGGAAGAACTTTAGATTGGATTTGTTTAATAAGAGAGGGGTCATCATTGTCTACATGATCAATATTCCATTTTTGAATTTCTGGAAGTGTGGATGAGTGTCTAACTACTTCTCTCCATTCGTAATAGGGAATTAAGCTTTTATCAAGCTGCCCAACTGTAAATGAATATGGAAGGCTTTGCCAGTTATCTGGGTTGTGAATATTAGATTGATTTGAAGGTTTTTTGGTAACTAATCTATCATGCCATACTGGAGGTGAAAGATTTTTTATATGATCCTCATTTGGGTTCGCAAAATTTTCATAAAACTGCTCGTTAACAAAATAACCTCTTCTTTCTTGAGGAGTTATATAACCATCAAATTCAAGTTCTTTATAAGCTGCAATTACAGTATTTCTGGCAACTTTTAGTGCTGATGCAAGATTTCTTGATGAGGGAAGAGGGTCATTTGGGCTAATTAAGCCATTTGTAATTGCATCTATTAATTGTTGACGAATTTGTAACTGAAGAGTACGAGGTTTGTCGTGCTTTAGTGAGAAAAATTGATTCCACATTTCATTCATTTTAACTGGCCTATTAATTATAAGTTTTCTGGTTCTATATATATGTTAAATCAGGACCACTTATATTTTAAAATTTATTTTCTTTAAGGTGTGTCGTAATTTGAGGAGGGCGAATGTCTGAAACAACAGTTGTAGATAATGCAAAGAGCCATGTTTGGCATCATTTAACACAGCATAAAGCATTTGAGAACAATGATCCACTTGTTGTTTCTAATGCCAGTGGGATGATTATAACCGATTCAAAAGGTGATGAATATCTTGACGCTACTTCTGGAGGCGTTTGGACAGTCAATCTCGGCTATGGAAGAGACGAAATGGTCAAAGTTGTGAGTGAGCAAATATCTAAAATTCCTTATTTTGCAGGTGCATTCGGAAATGAACCAGCTTCAGAGTACGCTAAAGAGATTACTTCATTAATGCCAGGTATGAATAGAGTTTACTATTCAAATTCTGGATCTGAAGCTAATGAAAAAGGCTATAAAATGGTTCGTCAGCTTGCTCATTTTGATAATGACGGAAAAAAACATAAAATCATTTTTCGTGATCGTGATTATCATGGAACTACGATTGGAGCAATGAGCTCTTCAGCTCAAATTCAAAGAAAAAAACAATACGGTCCTTTTGCGCCTGGGTTTGTTGAAATGCCTAATTGTTGTTGTTATCGATGTCCATTTGGCAAAAAGTATGGTGAATGTAATATCGAGTGTGCTACAGTTTTGGAGGATATTATATTAAAGGAGGAGCCAGACACAGTAGGATCTTTAGTTCTAGAGCCAATTACAGCTGGTGGAGGGGTAATTCCACCAGTAAAGGAGTATTTTCCAATAATTCAATCTATCTGTAAAAAATATGATGTTTTGCTTCATATAGACGAGGTAGTTTGTGGTCTTGGAAGAACAGGTAAATGGTTTGGTTATCAGCACTTTGATGTTCAGCCTGATATTGTAACGACTGCAAAAGGTCTTGCAGCAGGATATGCAGCTGTATCCGTTACAATCACCTCCGAATCAATTTTTGAAAGGTTTAAAGAGGACTCCTCTAATCCTGATAGTTACTTTAGAGATATTTCTACTTTTGGTGGATGTACTGCTGGACCTGCCGCTGCATTGGAAGTTGTTAACATTATAAAAAGAGAGAACCTGCTTGAAAATGTTAAAAATATGGGCGACTATCTGATAGATAGGCTTCATGCTCTTGAAGAAAAATATGAGATTATTGGTGACGTTCGTGGAAAAGGTTTGTTTTGTGGGGTTGAATTAGTCAAAGACAGAAAAACTAAAGAACCAGTTCATGAGAGTGTAGCTATGGCAATTGCTGGGCACTGTCTAAAAAACAAAGTCATGATTGGAAGGACTAATAGAAGCTTTGAATTCAATAATAATGTTTTACTCTTTAGTCCGGCATTTATATGCTCAAAAAATGAAATTGATCAAATAGTAGATGCTGTTGATAACGCAATTGCTTCAAATGCCAAATAAATTGCTAGCAATATTACTTTAATGTTTATAGGAAAATAAAATGATTATCGGTGTTCCAAAAGAAATTAAAAACCATGAGTACAGAGT
>CAZEAO010000060.1:0-6795 GCA_964510245.1 uncultured Piscirickettsiaceae bacterium
AAGCTTTCATACAATGACCAGCAACTATTAAAATCTTTACCTGAAAAGATAGAAGAATTAGAACAAGAAATTTCAATGGCACAAAAGCTGCTTTCAGACCCAGACTTCTATCAAAACCCAGATGCAAAAAATCTAACAATTCAATTAAGCTCTATGGAAAAGAAATTAGAGCTACTATATGACAAGTGGAGTGAACTAGATAGTGGAAAATGACAATGTAACCTTGATTGTTGATCTCGATCACACACTGATTGATACTGACTTATTACTTTTATCATCGCTCGGTGTATTGTTAAAAAGGCCGTGGTTAATAGGACATTATTTTTTCTGGCTATCAAAAGGGAAAGGTTTTCTTAAAGATCAACTAGTCAGAAGATTTGAAATTAATATCACTGAATTACCATATAACGAAAATGTAATCAGTTATATTATTGAACGCAAAAAACAAGGCTGTAAGATTGTTTTAGCAACGGCATCTCATAAGAACTATGCGTTCGCTGTTGCAAAACATCTAAAGATTTTTGATGATGTTATGGCATCCAATAAAGACTTTAATCTATCTAGTCAAAATAAAGCTGACACACTGGTTGATCGTTTTGGTGAGAAGAATTTCGATTATATGGGTGATCATATGAGAGACCTTCCAGTCTGGGAAGTATCTAGATTGTCAATCATCGTAAATGCTACAAACCGAATAATATCTAGCACTAAACACCTAGAAACACTTATTTTAACGAGCAAGACCTATGACCCTTCGACTAAATAAGACAATCCTGAAAGAACTACAAAGATTACAAAGGTCGCGCCTAAAACCCAAGTTGCAATTTTAGATAAGGCGATATTTTTTCCCATGACACGAGTATTAAAGAGCCATATGACATAGCTCACTATGAGCGCAACAATTAAAAGTCTTAATATAAACATAGAATTTACTTATTTCTTTAAAGATTCACATATTTTAGTCGCTAATTTAAGGTTTATGCCGACTACTTTTTGAAGCTCATCTATACTTGCATTTTCAATTTCTTGAATGCCCCCAAAATAATTTAATAGCTCACTTCTTTTTTTAACTCCAACCCCTTTGATTAACTCTAAGGAGGATCGAGTTCTCTTCTTTGCCCTCTTTTTTCTATGATTTTTAATTGCAAAGCGATGTGACTCATCCCTGATATGATTAATCAAGAGAAGAGCGGGATCGAAAGGCGAAAGATTAATTTTATTAATTTTTTCATCTTTAACAGTAATTAATGTTTCGAGTCCTGACTTTCTACCCTCTCCTTTTGCTATACCAACAAGTAGAACACTATCCATTCCGATAGAATTCATTACCATTATTGCTTGATTGAGTTGACCTAATCCACCATCAATAAAGATAATATCTGGTATGTTTTTGTTTGATTCCTGAAGTTTTGAATACCTTCTAAAGACGGCCTGATTGATTGCCGCATAGTCGTCTCCAGGAGAAATATCTTTGATATTAAATTGTCTATACTCGCTCACATTAGGAACACCTTTAAGAAAAACAACGCATGATGCAGTTGTTGCCTCACCCATTGTATGACTAATATCAAAGCATTCCATAATTTCTGGTAATTTTTTCAAAGCCAATATTTTCTGAATCGCTTCAAGCTGCTTCTTCTTGGTGAATTTGACTAGTAGGCGCTGTTTTAAATTCTCTTTTGCATTTAATGTGGCTAATTCAAGAAAATGTTTTTTATCCACCCTAGGTTGATGAATTAACTTGGTTGAAAGAACAGATTCAAGCAAAGACTTATCTTTCAATTTATGGTTAATGACAATTTCTTTAGGTGTATTCTTTCCTAGATAATACAAAGGTAAAAATGCACTCAATACTGCTTCAGATGAGTCTTTTTTTACATTTTTTGGAAAAAAAGTTTCACTTCCTATTTGCTTACCAGACCTAACAAATACTATTTCTATACAATGAACCTCCGAATCTTTTAAAATGCTTAGTACATCCATATCTGAGGCAAATTTTGAACCATGACTTTCTTGAATCGTTCTCAAATTAATGAGTTGATCTCTATATTTTGCTGCAGCTTCAAAATCAAGATTATTAGAAGCATCTTTCATTTTTTTTGAAATTTCATTTAATAGCTTGCCTGACTTTCCATTCAAAAAAAGACTCACCAACTCAACATCTTGCTCATATCTTTGATCAGAAATTTTTCCAACACAAGGGGCACTACAAAGTCCAATTTGAAATTCCAAACATGGTCTTGAGCGTGCCCTATAAAAACTATTATTGCATTGTCTTACTTTGAAAATTTTTTTTAAAAGATCAAGTGCATCTCTTGCAGCATATTTTGATGGGTAAGGACCAAAGTAATGGTAATCTTTATTCTTTTTTCCTCTGTACATACCAAGTCTTGGGTGAGCGTCATTACTAATATAGATGTAAGGATAACTTTTTGAATCCTTAAGTAGTATGTTGTACTTAGGTTTAAAGTGCTTGATTAAATCATTCTCAAGCAGCAATGCCTGGGTTTCGGTTTTGGTTAGCGTGATCGTAAAATCATAAATATTTTTTTGTAATAATTGAGTTTTTGCATCCTGATTTGTTTTATTAAAATAATTTGAAACACGATTTTTTAAGTTTTTTGCCTTTCCAACATAAATAATATTTCCTGATTTATCAAGCATTTTGTAAACACCAGATTCTTTGGAAAGGTTCTTTAATTTTAATTTAAATTTTTGGTTTAGCATTTCAGTAATTTATTTCACAGTTATAGTACAATAGCATCATGAAATTTGTCCTTAATATTTTAACGGCATTCCTGATTAATTTTCTCTTTATCGGGATATTACATGCCGCCACACTCTGCCCCGCAATTTCCCCCAATGCTGCTGGTGATTCTGCACCAGAGCAAGTAGAAGCAATTATTAATGATGTAGTTTGCTCATTCATTGAACTTCACAATCAAAACAATGAAACGTTAACGTCGACCTTAAATCTAACTAAAAAGAAAATCATCCCCTATATCAATCTAGAATATAGCACTGAACTAGCTTTAGGTAATTACTGGAATCAGCTTGATAAAATAGAAAAAAAAATTTTTGAAAGAGATATCAAGAATTCATTAATTAATGACTATGTACCCTATCTGGTAGATTATCCAGATTGGAAAAATATCAACCTAGTTGTAGATAAAAACTTTAGTCAAGAAGAAAACTTTGCTAGGGTTAAATTACTTATTTCTATTGAAAGTGACAGCTACCCCTTAACAATAACTTTAAAATTGATTCGATCAGAGAGATGGAAAATCTATGATTTAGATATTCAGTCGGTCAGTCTTATTGATATTTTTAAAATTGGATACGATTCCAAAATTAAACGACAAGGCATTGATAAATTGATTGAAAAAATGCTGTCACAATCTTAAATTAAATGTATAAATTAGTTATTCATGGAGGCTCGCCTTTAAAGGGAACTATCAAAACCTCTGGTTCAAAAAATGCGACACTGCCAATCTTCTTCTCATCTATACTTGCGAGTGGCCCATTAAAACTCTCTAATACTCCTCAATTAAGTGATGTTTCTACAACACTTAGGTTGTTAATGGATATGGGCTCAAACTTTGTTCTTGAGGAAGATGGTTCAATATTTATTGATTCTTCAAAACTAACCAATCTTTCAGCTGATTATGCTCTAGTAAAGACAATGCGTGCTTCAATCTTAACTCTAGGACCAATGGTTGCTAAATATAAGAAAGCTAAAATATCTCTTCCTGGTGGCTGTGCTATTGGAACACGCCCAGTCAATCTCCATCTAGATGCTCTGGAGAAAATGGGAGCCACTATAGAAGTAAAAAATGGTTATATCTATGCTAAAGCTAAGGAGCTTGTAGGTGCTCAAATTAACTTTGACCTGATTTCAGTAACTGCAACTGAGAACATCATTATGGCAGCAACTCTAGCTAAAGGTATTACAACCATCAATAATGCGGCACAAGAACCCGAGGTGACAGACCTTATTCGCTGCTTAAGGAAAATGGGTGCAAAAATTACGGGTGAGAATACATCTACTCTAATCATTAAGGGGGTTAATCATCTCGATGGTGCTGAATACTCTATTTGTCCTGATCGAATCGAGGCTGGTACTTACCTCGTTGCCGCTGCAATAACCGGAGGAAAAATTACGGTTAACAACATTGAGCCAGACTCTATGAGATCAGTTATTGGCAAACTTATTGAGACAGGTGCGGACATTCAAACTAATCAAAATTCAATAAAATTAGATATGAAAGGTAAGCGGCCCACTCCGGTAAATATTCGTACAAATGCTTACCCCAATTTTCCAACTGATATGCAAGCTCAATTTATGGCTCTTAATTCTATTGCTGAGGGAAGTAGCACTATTACTGAAACTATCTTTGAAAATCGATTTATGCATGTACCGGAGCTCAGTCGTATGGGTGCAAACCTAAAACTAGAAGGCAACACAGTTGTATGTAAAGGAGTAAAATCTTTGTCTGGTGCGAATCTTATGGCTACCGATCTTAGAGCATCTGCCAGTCTAGTTTTGGCTGGTCTTGCCGCAAAAGGATTGACAACCATTGAGCGCGTTTACCATCTCGATCGAGGATACGAGATGATTGAAGAAAAATTTAAAATGCTTGGTGCAGACATAGAGCGCGTCCAGCACTAGAATTTTAACTATTAAGACCAGAAAACTAAGTAGCTAATTATCATGTTAACGATTGCACTATCAAAAGGTCGTATATTAGACCAAACTTTGCCGCTTCTCGCAAAAGCTGGAATTAGTATTCCAACAAGCGAGTTAGAGAGCAGAAAGTTAATTTTAGATTCCAATTTTGATGACATCAAGGTCATAGTTCTAAGAGCAAGTGATGTTCCTGTATTTGTTCAGCATGGTGCTGCTGACTTTGGCATTGCTGGTAAAGATGTTTTGCTTGAGCATGGCGCTGATGGCGTTTTTGAACTTCTAGATTTGGGAATTTCTAAATGCAGGCTCATGGTAGCGTCAAAAAAAGACAAAGACTTAAACAAAAACACACTTAAGGTCGCCACTAAATATGTCAAATCCACTAAAGAGTATTTTTATCAGCAAGGTAAACAAGTGGAAGTTATTAAGTTGTCTGGTGCTATGGAGTTAGCACCAATAGTTGGAATTTCAGACTGCATTGTGGATCTTGTAGATACCGGAAACACATTAAAAGCAAATAATTTAGTGCCATTAGAATTAATTCAAGAGATTAGCTCAAGGCTCATTGTGAACTCTGCAGCATTTAATACTAAGCACAGTGAAATTAATGATTGGATTGATAGAATTAAGAAAGCCGTATGATAAATAAATTATCGACTCAAGATAGTGATTTTGATAGTCAGCTTAGCTCATTAATTACTTGGGAAAGTGCTATCAATGAACAGATACTTCAATCTGTCAAAAAAATTATTGATGATGTCATTCAAAATGGTGATAAATCTCTATTAGATTACACTATGAAATTTGACTCAGTTAATGCTGAATCGGTTTCTGATCTCATCATCTCAAAAACAAAACTTAAAAAATCATTTGATAATCTTGATGAGCAACAAAAAAATGCTCTAAATATTTCCGCTGAACGAATCAAGTCTTATCATCAAAAACAAGTTCAAGAGTCATGGACCTATAAAGAAGATGACGGAACCGTATTAGGTCAAAAAATTATCCCTCTGGAGAGGGCAGGTCTTTATGTTCCTGGTGGTAAAGCTGCCTACCCCTCTTCTGTTCTTATGAACAGCATTCCTGCAAAAGTAGCGGGTGTTGAAGAGCTTATTATGGTTGTACCCACACCCAATGGAAATTTAAATGAGCTAGTTTTAGCTGCAGCTTATGTTTCTGAGGTAGACCAAGTGGTTACCATTGGAGGCGCTCAAGCTATTGCAGCTCTAGCCTATGGAACTGAAACAATTCCAAAGGTTGATAAGATTGTGGGGCCTGGAAATATTTATGTTGCCACTGCGAAAAGGCAAGTTTTTGGACAAGTAGGAATTGATATGATTGCCGGTCCATCCGAAATACTAATTATTTGTGATGGAAACACTAATCCAGATTGGATTGCTATGGATCTTTTTTCTCAGGCTGAACATGATGAAGATGCTCAAGCAATACTCCTATGTCCAGATAAAGATTTTATTCAAGAGGTTGAAGAGAGTATTGAAAAACTTCTTGATACCATGGAGAGAGAGAAAATTATTAGAACCTCACTTAAAAATAGAGGTGCTCTCATTTTGACCAAAGACATTAATGAGGCAGTAAAACTTTCAAACAGAATAGCTCCTGAACATCTTGAGCTATCTGTCGAAGAGCCTGAATCTATAATTGATGATATTAAGCATGCTGGAGCGATATTTATGGGTAAATATTCCTCTGAAGCACTCGGTGATTATTGCGCTGGTGCCAATCATGTTTTGCCTACCTCAAGTACTGCAAGATTCTCATCACCCCTTGGAGTATACGACTTTACGAAGCGATCCAGTATTGTTATGGCGTCAAAAGAAGGCGCTAAAAAGTTAGGTGAAACTGCATCTATTTTGGCATTTGGAGAAGGACTTCAGGCTCACGCTCAGTCAGCCTTATATCGCACAGATAGTGAATAGTCAGCCAGGTATTGCCTGATAATAACCATTTTCTTGGACAACTCGAATAGGCCAATCAAAAAGATTTGTAAGGTTAGTATTATTTAAGATTTGCTCTTTGTCTCCATCTTCGACCACCCTGCCCTCTTTCAATAAAATGACTCTGTTCACTTCAGGTGGTATTTCATGAAT
>CAZEAO010000061.1:0-6729 GCA_964510245.1 uncultured Piscirickettsiaceae bacterium
AAAGTAGTGATGCTGTGATTGAGGCATATCTAGGTAAGGGAATTAAAACTGAGGCGACTAATTAATGGCATATCTTGAAGGAAAAAATCTAGTTGCTTCTTATGGAGTTGTTCCAATTCTTCACGAATGCTCGGTTGAAGTTGAAAAAGGAGAGTTGGCAGTTATAGTGGGTCCAAATGGCGCTGGTAAATCAACAGTCATGAGAGTCCTATTGGGGATGCTAGAAGCAACTGAAGGTTCTGTAACATTGGATGGAAAAGATATTTCAATGCTTTCAACTCAGGATAGGATAGCTCAAGGTTTGGCATTTGTCCCCCAAACAAAAAATGTTTTTCCATCAATGACGGTTGAAGAAAATCTTCAAATGGGCGGCTTTATAAGGAAAGACGATATCAGTAAAACCATTGAAGAAGTTTATGAATTGTTTCCTATACTTTATGAAAAACGTAAACAATTAGCAGAGGAATTGTCTGGTGGTCAAAGGCAACAGGTTGCTTTTGGAAGAGCGATGATGACAAGACCCTCTGTTATGCTGCTTGATGAGCCTACAGCAGGGGTTTCACCGATTGTAATGGATGAAATTTTCTCAAATATTTTGGATGTGAGAAATGCCGGAATGGCTGTCCTCATGGTTGAACAAAATGCACAGCAGGCTCTAAATATTGCAGACAAAGGTTTTGTTTTGGTATCTGGTCGCAATGAGCATACTGGAACTGGAAAAGATCTTATTAATGACCGTGAAGTTCGCAAGAAGTTTCTGGGAGGTTAGATGTCAGACTCGATAGATATAATCAACGCACTCGCTTTATTGACAAACTTTGTCATCTTGCCTGGTTTATCTTATGGCTCTCAACTGGCCCTAGGGGCCTTGGCAGTAACTTTAGTGTATTCAATCCTAAGGTTTTCCAATTTTGCTCAAGGCGATAGTATGGCTTTCGGGACGATGCTTGTTATATTTTTTAGTGGCTATATGATCAGTCAAGGTTGGACAATAAGTGGGGTACCAACCGCTCTTTTAGCTATTCCAATAGCCATCATTGGAATGTCAATTTATTTACTTTTAATGGATAGATTGGTCTACAAGCATTACCGCGGAATAAAGATTAAGCAGAGTATTGTGGGCATTACAGCATCAATAGGAGTTATGTTTATTACAGGAGGAATCGTTAGGTTTTTTCTAGGGGCTTCTGCACAACGGTTTGAAGATGGAGAGAGATTTATATTTTCAGTTAGAGAATTTAAAGCATTTACAGGGCTTCAGCAAGGTATTGCACTAAAAACATCACAATTTTTAACCATCACTTTGGCTATATTGCTTGTTGCTTTTTTATTTTATTTTTTACAAAAAACTAAAACTGGTAAAGCTATGCGCGCTTATTCAGATAATAAAGAGTTAGCTCTTCTGTCTGGAATTGATCCAGATAAAGTTGTTCGAATAACTTGGTTATTGGTTGCTCTTTTGACAACGATTGCTGGAACACTATACGGCTTAGATAAGGGATTTGCACCTCAGCAATATCATCTATTACTTCTGCCAATTTTTGCATCAGTCATTGTTGGTGGTATTGGATCTCCAATTGGAGCAATTGCAGGTGCTTTTTTAGTCGCATTTTCTGAGATATTTCTGACTTATGCATACAAGAAATTCTTGATATATTTGCTTCCACTTTCAATGCATCCTAGTTCACTCGTTCAGCTGATTGGTACAGAATATAAATATGCAATATCTTTTGTTATTTTAGTCATTGTATTGTTAATAAGACCTACAGGAATATTTAAAGGCAAGGTGATAGTTGATGATTAATATTAAAACTATTTGGGAGGCTAATAAAGCCATTGCTAGCTTTACAATAATGGGTCTCATCCTTTTGTTTGTTGGCATGAATCAATCATGGGCACTTGCACTTGGTATTTTTAATATGTCATTAATATCAGCCATTATGGCTCTCGGTGTTAATATTCAATGGGGTTATGCGGGCTTATTTAATGTTGGCATTATGGGCTTTGCTGCTCTGGGTGGTGTAAGCGTAGTGTTAATAGCACAGCAGCCTGTTACTGAAGCGATAGATGCGGGCGGTATGAAGATGTTTCTTGCCTTGATAATAGGTGCCATCACTATTATTGGTGGGATATTCCTTAATAGGAGCAGAGTGAATAAATGGCTTACTGCTTTATTAGTAATTATCGGTTATCTAATAACCAGACATTACTTCTCCGAAGCCGCTGATTTAATTGAAAAGGTTGACCCTGCAATTACAGGATATTTGGGTGGTTTTGGACTTCCCGTAGCCTTTTCATGGATAGTAGGTGGATTAGCTGCAGCTGGTGCAGCATGGTGGATTGGTAAGATAACTCTAGGATTAAGGACTGATTATCTTGCCATTGCAACTCTGGGCATTTCAGAAATTATTCTCTATGTAATCAAAAATGAAGACTGGTTTGTTCGAGGCCTTAAAAATGTTTATGGCCTTCCAAGACCTGTTCCATACGAAGTTGATATGCAGCAGTCTGAATGGTTTCAAAATTTGATTGCCTGGGTTCATAAATCGGAACTTCAGTTACTGTCTCAATCAGATCAAGTTGAAAGATTGAGCGATTACGTTCGTGAGGCTGCTGTCGTTTTTGTTAAACTTTGCTATTCAGGTCTATTCATCGCAATTTTAGGTGCTTTTATTATTCTTTCAAATCTTGCCTTAAATTCACCTTGGGGTAGAAAAGTAAGGGCGATTAGAGACAATGAGGTAGCTGCCTCTGCAATGGGTAAAAATATTAAGCGCCAACATCTTCAAATTTTTGTGATTGGCTCAGGAATAGTTGGCGTTGCTGGAGCTTTATTGGTGACCTACGATGGAATCTTTATTCCTACAGCTTATCAACCTTTAAGATTTACTTTCTTGATATGGGTTATGGTTATTCTTGGTGGGTCGGGAAATAATTTGGGCTCTGTTTTGGGCGCATTCATCATCTGGTTTATATGGATTCAGTCCGGACCAATGGGACTTTGGGTTGTAGAAATGCTTGGAAACAATATGCAGGAAGGAGGTGCGCTTCTTGAGTTTATTGAGGAACGAGTTCATTACCTGAGACTAGTCTTTATGGGAACTATATTGCTTTTAATCATGAGATTTTCTCCTGGAGGCATTCTTCCAGAAAAAAATAAAGAGCTTTGATTTGGGACTTATAAAGGCTTTTGATTGTTAAAAAGTTAATTATATTTTCAAATATTTTTAACACAAACTGCTGGAAACTGTTTATCATTAACCCTGAATCCCTTTGGAAATACGTCTTTTTAGAGAATAAAGCGTAGGGAATCTTTTTTTAAATTAGGAGACAAAATGAAAAGTTATTTAAAAACAACAGCTGGCGTAGTATTGTCAGCGACTATGGCAACAGCCTCTTATGGTGCTACTGTCAATGTTGGAGAGCTTCAAGGATTTACTGGTCCTCTTGAATCTATGATTGGCCCAATGTCAGGAGGAGCAAATCTTGCTGTGACTGAGGCAAATGCTTCTGGTAAATACCTTCAAGGTACAATCAATGTTGTCCAGGGTGACTCAGTATGTATTGACGCAGCGGTTGCAATTGCGCAGGCTGAAAAAATGGTAAATGATGATAATGTTATGGCTATTATGGGTCCTAACTGTTCAGGTAATACTGGTGCGGTTATTACTAACGTATTAGTTCCAAACGGAATTGTTTCAATTTCACCATCAGCGACATCACCCGCTCTGACTACTCTTGAAGATGGCGGTTGGTTCTTTAGAACTGCACCTTCAGATGCAAGACAGGGTCCGGTACTTGCTAGTATTGCAATCTCTAGAGGGCAAACGGATATGGCTGTAACTCACTCAAACAGTGACTACGGTAAAGGTTTAGCTGATGCATTTGTTACTGCGTATGAGAGTATGGGTGGAACTGTTACAGTATTGGCAGGACACGATGACGATAAAGCAGACTATTCTGCTGATGTTGCAGCGCTTTCTGCTGGTGGTTCGGCTACTCTAGCAGTTTTAGGATATGCTGATACTGGCGGTAGAGGAATTATCGCTGCTTCAGAAGATACAGGTGCTTTCAGTGACTATATATTTGGTGACGGTATGATCAGTGATGTTACATCTGGTGCTGTTGCTGACGGATCATGGGGTACATTGCCTTCTCCAGACGCTGACCTAGGTGCGAACTGGTTGGCTGTAGCTGAAGCTGGTGGTGTCGACGGATCAGGTGTCTTTTCAGCTGAATCGTATGATGCAATGGCTTTGATTATCTTAGCATCTCAAGCTGCTCGTTCAACAGACAGAGCTGCTATTCAGGCGCAAGTCATGAATGTTGCTAATGCTCCTGGAACTGAGTGCCACGCTGGTAAGTTAGGCGAGTGCTTGGCATGGATTTCAGGCGGACTTCCTGTTAACTATGTTGGCGCTACTGGCGTAGAGTTAGATGCAGGTGGTACAGCTAATGGTTCATACGCGGAGCGTGAAGTTATTGGTGGTGCATTTACAGATGTAAAAATCCACAAATAATATAGCTTTAAATTTACATAAAAGCCCGTCATCAAGACGGGCTTTTTTTTTAGCGATATAAATGTCAAAAAAAATCAAATCAGGAATTTAGAATTTTATTTGTATTAATACTATAATAGAACTAAAAATATAAATTTAAGGTTACGAAAATGAATAATAATGAAATCTTGGAAAGTATAAAAAAAGCTTATAAATTAACTTTGGAGAAGCTTAATAACCATTACATGTTCTACTTGGATGAAATGGTTACACCCAAGCTTATCACTTTATTTTACTGGATACTCTTATTTGCCTTTATCACTAAAGGGTTAGGCGATATTTTCTTTGAAGGGGATTTTTGGAGAGGACTAGTCTGGGTTGTAGGAGGTTCCTTGGCTTCTAGAGTAGCTTGCGAAATGGTAGTTATCTTATTTAGAATTAATGAAAATTTGAATTATATAAATGAAAAAACTTCGGATGATGACCCTTTAAGTCAATCCAGTTTTGAAAAAGATTACTACAAACATTAAAAGCACAAAAAAGACTATATAGTCTACAATAAACCTTTTTCTTCTTGCTCAAGCTTCATGAATAAAGGCATTCTGCTTGTCCTTTCGGGATATCTTATGTGGGGCTCTTTTCCACTTTACTGGGCATTACTTAATCATGTCAACCCATCAGAGGTTCTTGTCCATAGAATTCTATGGTCTGTTCCTGTACTTTTCTTATTGGTTCACTTTAAATCTTCTTGGAAAAATAATTTTAAAGAATCAATCTCTTCCAGAAAAGAACTATTCTTTTTACTGCTTACAGCTATCCTAATTACGATAAATTGGGGATTCTACATTCTTGCGGTGAATTGGGGGCGAGTAGTTGAAGCTTCAATGGGTTATTTTTTATCACCTGTAATCAATATGTTGGGAGGCTATATTTTCTTTAATGAAAGAATTTCAAAACTTAAACAACTGTCAGTATTTTTTGCATCATTAGGAGCCCTATATTACGTATTTAGCGGCGATTCTTTTCCTTGGCTTGGTTTTGTAGTCGGATTTAGTTTTTCAGCTTATGGAATTGCAAGAAAGGCAATGGCGTCGTCTGCCGTTCCAGGGCTTTACATTGAAACCTTATTGTTATTACCATTTTTGTTTATCTTTATTTTATGGTTTTATGCAAATTTCGAGTTTGCTCTCTTTAACATTAACTTATCTACCGATATTTTTCTACTTCTTGCCGGTGTTGTTACTGTCGTTCCTTTGGCGTTATTTACCGCTGGGTCTAGGCTTTTGCCAATGACCACAGTAGGCATACTTTTCTTAATTACCCCTTCGCTTCAGTTTATAGTAGGCTATGTTTTATATAATGAACCTGTAAGCGATAACCAGATGATTGGGTTTACTGGAGTCTGGATTGGACTAATTATGTATAGTTATGGTCTCGTTAAAGAAAAGTAAAATTATCATTACCAATTAAATATTTTGAAGTCGTTGTTCATGAAAAATACAAAAAATATGATCTCTACAATCTATGATACATTGCACGCTGCTGATTTAGGTGAGCTAGAGGTCATCTATAAGAATTGGGCTTCAGATTATGAGTATGATGTCATTAATTTAGCAGGTTATGTAGGACATCTAATTACTTCAGAACTTATTCTTTCTTATCTTAAGAGTAAAGAAGCTAAAGTGCTTGATGCTGGATGTGGTACAGGATTAGTAGGAGAAATACTTCATAAAAATAATTTTAATAATATAGTGGGCGTAGATTTTTCTCAGGAAATGTTAAGTATTGCCAATCAAAAAAATATTTATCAATCTTTAAAATTAGTTGATCTAACAAAAAAACTAGACTATGAGAATAATTATTTTGATGCTGTAGTTTGTGCTGGAACTTTTACTTGTGGTCATGTGGGTCCAGAAGCCCTTAAAGAGATGGTAAGAATCACTAAAGAGGGCGGTTATATTTGTTTCACTGTTCGAAAACAGGAATGGGAGGTATCACCTTATAAGCAAATTATTAATGATTTAGAGAATTCTAAGTTATGGCATAAGCTTGAACATAGTACATGTGAATACAATGTCAAGGAGGGTGTAAGTTGTCAACTTTGCCTTTATAAAGTCAATTAAATCATAAGAATGTTATCAAGTTTAACTAACCAAAGTAAAGCTTATCTTTATGCTGGTATTGCAATTTTTTTTTGGTCTACAGTTGCAAGCGCCTTTAAGCTTTCTTT
>CAZEAO010000062.1:0-6578 GCA_964510245.1 uncultured Piscirickettsiaceae bacterium
TTGATCGAAAGATGCTAAGATTTATGGCCGATGCTGCAATTTATAACGCAACTGCTCTAGACGAAGCTATCAAAGAATCTGGTTTAAAACCTGAAGTCATTTCAAATGAAAGAACTGGATTGATTATGGGCTCAGGCGGTGCATCCAACCAAAATATTGTCGAGTCAGCTGATATTTTAAGAGAGAGAGGTATTAAAAGAGTGGGACCTTACCGAGTTCCAAGAACAATGGGTTCGACAACTTCTGCATGCCTTTCAACACTTTTTAAAATAAAAGGAATTAATTACTCTATTAGCTCTGCCTGCTCGACTAGTGCTCACTGTATTGGCAATGCAATGGAACAAATCCAGCTTGGCAAACAAGATGTTGTATTTGCGGGTGGAGGAGAAGAGCTAGATTGGTCTTTGACTATGCTATTTGATGCAATGGGAGCACTCTCTTCAAAATACAATGACTCACCCAATAAAGCTTCTCGTGCTTTTGATGCTGACAGAGATGGATTCGTTATCTCAGGAGGTGGGGGTGCACTCGTTCTAGAATCTTTAGATCATGCAAAAGCGCGTGGAGCAAAAATTATTGCCGAACTTGTAGGTTATGGCGCAACCTCAGATGGATTTGACATGGTAGCTCCATCTGGCGAAGGAGCTAAAAGATGTATGAAAATTGCAATCGATAATGTTAACGGTCCTATTGACTATATCAACGCACACGGCACCTCAACTCCGGTAGGCGATGTTCAAGAGCTGAAAGCAATTAAAGAGGTTTTTGATAATATCCCTCTTATTGGCTCTACTAAATCTTTATCAGGTCATGCTCTCGGTGCTGCAGGCGTAAACGAGTCTATCTACTCTTTGTTAATGCTTCAAAATGATTTTGTTGCTGAATCTGTTAACATTGTAACACTTGATGATGAGGCATCTGGAATGCCTATTGTGAGAGAGACAAAAAATGTGAAATTAAACCGAATACTTTCAAATAGTTTTGGTTTTGGTGGAACTAATGCTTGTCTTGTTTTTGAAAAAATTTAGTGAAAACTAACTAAGGCCTAGCATCAATCTCTTTTTTCTCTTTTTCTGAAGGAAGCATATCTTCTTTAGAAATTCCTAAAGCAAGAATCATCGAACTAGCAACATAGATTGATGAATAGGTTCCAATAATGACTCCAATAATTAATGCTCCTGCAAAACTATTGATTACCTCACCACCCAAATAAAACAAAGCTAGAAGAACGAGCAATGTTGTTAGTGAGGTCATGAGTGTTCTAGATAATGTTTGATTTAGAGCTTCATTGATAATAGGCTCAGGCTCAACATGGCGAGTGGCAAGGAAGTTTTCACGAATCCTATCGAAGACAACAATCGTATCATTCAAAGAGTAACCAATTACTGCAAGAATAGCAGCCAACACAGTCAAATCAAACTCAATCTGGAGAACTGAAAAAACACCTAGAGTGATAATTACATCATGGACTATAGCCGCAATTGAACCCAAGGCAAACCGATATTCAAATCTGAATGCGACATAGATTAATATACCAATCAAAGCATAAAGCATTGCAAGACCGCCATCATTCGTAAGCTCTTCACCTACCTTTGGACCCACAAATTCAACCCTCCTTACATCTATTCGTTCGCCAAGCATCCTTATAATTGATGAACTTAACTTTGCGCTTGAAGTGGCTTGAGGTTCAAGCTGAATCAGTACTTCAGTATCTGATCCAAAATATTGTACATTGGCACCCTCATATTCTGCTGCGGCCAATTTAGATCTTATACTCTCCAGGTCTGCAGTTTTTTCATAACCCAGCTCAATTAAAGTGCCGCCCGTAAAGTCGATACCAAATTTTAGACCTTGTAAACCTAAAGAGACTATCGAGACAATTAATAAAACTGCGGAAAAAATGAGCGCAATTTTCCGCTTACCAACAAAATCAATGAATGGAATGTTTAAAGATCTGAGACTCATATAGCTAACTCCTTAACTCTTTTACCACCATAAATTAGATTAATAATTGCCCTAGAAACGATAATTGCAGTAAACATTGATGTAATAATTCCAATAGTCAAAGTAACTGCAAATCCCTTGATTGGACCCGTACCAAAACTGAATAATACAACCGACGCGATGAGTGTCGTGATATTTGCATCTGCAATGGTTAGTAAAGCTTTTTCATAGCCTGATGAAATTGCTTTCTGAATATTCTTATTGGAGTGCATCTCTTCCTTAATACGCTCAAAAATCAATACATTAGCGTCAACCGCCATACCCACTGTTAGAACAATACCCGCTATTCCAGGCAGTGTCAGTGTTGCCTGAATTAAAGATAAAATAGAAATAATTGTTATCAAATTAAGCGTCAGGGCAAGATTAGCAACCAAGCCAAAAACACGATAACGCCAGGCCATAAAGATGAGCACCAAAGCAAACCCAACAAGTACTGAAATGAGTCCTTTTTGAATATTATCTGCACCAAGACTAGGGCCAATTGTTCGCTCTTCAATAATCTCAACAGGCGCTGAAAGAGATCCTGCTCTCAAGAGAAGAGCAAGATTTGTTGCCTCTCTAGCACTATCTAGCCCAGTAATCTGAAAGCGATTAGAAAATGTACCCTGAATAGTCGCAGCGTTAATAATATCTTGCGTCTTGCTACGCTTCTTAACGGCCACTCCGTCTTCCATGACTGTTTCAACTTGATTTTCAATAAAGACAACAGCCATCCTATAACCCAAAAACTCTTTAGTCGTATCCAGCATAGAACGTCCGCCAGCACTATCCAAAACAATACTGACGCTAGGCTGATTGTTTTCATCCATACTGGAAGAGGCATCAACTATATTTTCACCAGTAGTAATCACATTAGTTTTCAACAGCAAAGGTCGTCCATCCTTGAACTTATAGATTTTAGAGCCTGTCGGTGTTTTTCCTGATTGTATGGCTGTTTGAACATCATTTTTTTCATCAACCATTCTAAATTCAATAGTTGCAACTGCTCCCAATATTTCTTTTGCTCTTGCTGTATCCTGAACACCCGGCAATTGAACAACAATTCTTTCTGCTCCTTGTTGCTGGATAATTGGCTCTGCAACGCCCAATTCATTTACACGATTTCTGAGTGTCGTAATATTTTGTTTCAATGCACCAAGTTTTGCAGCCGATTGGGCGGCTGCTGAAATTTCAAGTGCCAACTCAAGCTCTTGCTCACTTCCCTCTACAATAACCAGGTCAGGTAAATCTTTTTTAATGACTTTTTTTGCTTTATTTTTGAGTTCTTCACTATTAAAACTTAAAATTATAAGATTTTCTTCCTTAGTAATTTTATAGCGAAGCTTTTCTTTACGAAGGGCCGCTCTTAGTTCGTTGGAATAACGATTTAAGGCCATTTTCGTTACTTCATTCATATCAACCTCAAGTAGAAAATGAACCCCTCCTCTAAGATCTAACCCTAAAGACATCGCTTTACCGCCAATCCCTGATAGCCACTGAGGGATTGATGGTGCTAGATTTAGAGCAACTACATAATTTCTTGTTAACGACTCTTTCAATATAGCTTTAGAGGACAGTTGTGATTTTGAATCACTAAACCTAACTAGTATATTTTCGTCTTCAAGTGCGATAGATTTAAAGTCGACATCATTATCTGAGAGAGTGTCATTTATTTTGTCTAAATCTCTCTCATTGACATCATAGTCGCCTGTACCAGAAATCTGAATCGCCAAATCAGAACCATAAAGATTTGGCAGTGCATAGAGACCTAAAATCGATAGAAAAAATACAATAAGAATATTTTTCCAGGCTGCGTAATGGTTCATGTTTGGTTTTTGCCTATAGTTATTCTGCTTTATCTAGCATTTTTGATTTAGCTTTTGACTTGGTCATTGGCTTCACACTGCCTTTGGGCATTTTTTGATTAATTCCTTGTTTTTGAACCTTCATAGAAACACCTGAAGATACTTCTATTTCCGCAAAGGATTCATCAACAGCAGTAATTTTTCCAATTACACCGCCATTAGTGACAACCTCGTCACCTTTTTTTAATGCTTTTAACAAGTTTTTGTGATCTTTAGCTCTTTTTTGTTGTGGTCTGATTAATAAAAAGTACATCAGTACAAACATTGCAATCAGAAAAATTTCTGGTCGTATCATCTTTCGCTCCAAAAAGTAGTAAAGGGGTTATTTTATCTTAGTTAGGCGGCCCATGTAACTCTGTAGGACTTTTGGTATGGTTATAGTGCCATCAGCATTTTGATAATTCTCAATAACGGCTACCAATGTTCTTCCAACTGCTAATCCTGAGCCGTTTAATGTATGCAAAAATTCAGATTCATTTGTCTCAGGATTTTTCCATCGAAGCTGCATCCTTCTCGCCTGAAAGGACTCAAAACAAGAGCAAGATGAAATCTCGCGATAGGCATTTTGTCCTGGCAACCAGACTTCAAGGTCGTAGGTCTTTGCTGATGAAAAACCAAGGTCACCAGTGCATAGCACCACTTTTCGATAGGGTAGCTCTAATAACTGCAAAATACCTTCTGCGTCATTCGTTAACTCTTCGAGAACATTATATGATTCAGAAGGTTTTGAAATTTGAACCAGCTCAACTTTCTCGAACTGGTGTTGACGAATTAAACCTCGAGTATCTTTACCGTAAGAGCCAGCCTCCGATCTAAAGCAAGGCGTATGAGCAACATATTTAAGTGGCAAATCAGATTCTTTTAAAATTGAATCTCGAACCAGATTTGTAACTGGAACTTCAGCAGTTGGAATCAAATAAAGAGCCCTTGCTTCACCCTCTTCACCATGGAGATGAGTTTTAAACAAATCTGCTTCAAATTTAGGCAGTTGACCTGTACCCATTAAAGAATCTGAATTCACCAAATAAGGCGCATAAGTCTCTTGGTAATTATTTTTTTCAGTATGATGATCCAGCATAAACTGAGTCAAAGCTCTTTGAAGCTTTGCCAACTTGCCAGTCATTACAACAAACCTGGAGCCAGATATTTTGGCTGCAGCTGCAAAATCAATGCCATGCATTTCACCTAAATCAACATGGTCTTTAGGTTCAAAATCGAATTGACTTGGGCCTTCTAATGGCCAATTAAAGACCTCTTCGTTTTCATCTTCTGTGCTTCCTTCTGGTACAGATGGATGAGGAATATTGGGCATTGATAATACGATCTCGCTAATTTTGGACTGAATTTCCTGCAACTGAGCTTTGGCATCATCAAGCTTTCCACCAAGCTCAGAAACCTCTTCCAATAAAGCCTCAATACTCTCACCGCTAGTCTTTGCCTGGCCTATAGATTTGGATTTAGTGTTACGTAAATTTTGTAATTCTTGAGTTTGAACTTGAATTTTTTTTCTTTGGTTTTCAAGCTCATTGAATTCGTCAACATCAAAGGAAAAATTTCGCCTGTTGAGTTGTTCAACAACAAAATCTATATTTCCTCTTAAAAGCTTACTTTCCAGCATGATACTAAGTCAAATTAATATGCGTAAATTATACTATGTACTGGTTTGATGAAGTCATATATAGCTATGTATCAGTCTTTATAGAATGATATCTGTTTAATGCAGCTTAATATTGATACTTGATTTCTAAATTAAGTCTCTGATAATCATCTAATACAGCAAAAGCACGGTCATCTTTGGCATCGATATAAGTTCCACTAAAAGATGCTTGCCATTGGTCATTAATGTCCCAATCTAACGTTGCTGAACTTGAAGATAGGTCATTATTTGATGCTATGACATTAGACAGTCCCCATTTCCAGTCAGAATCTCCAAACTTATCACTTACACTGACCATGTAGCTCATGTTGTTTCTTTTAGCACTAACACTACCTAGCAATGTAGGCGTTAAATAATCATCAGCATAATCCAAAAGATATTGAGTATTTATAGATATTAACCACTGTCTATCATTGTTTTGAATATCAAAAGCCAAGTCCCAATCAAGGCGATCTACTTTAATAAATTGTCCTGTTCTGTTGTGCTGAATATTGTTTTTGTAAGCAATATCAAACTTAAGCAAATAATCATCAAAGGCCTTATTCATTCCAAAACCTAATAATTGATAGGGGGTTGCATATGCCAAACCATCAGTAAGATTTGTGAGTGCATCATTGGGTACTAGTTGACCTAAATAAAACGCCATATCACTTCCCTCATTGCTGATTCCATAGCGCATTCCAAATTCATCATAAGTATCATTTTTTAATACAAGTAACTTACTCTTAACAACTTTTGGATTGGTATTGTAAAAAAAACTTACATCACTATTGTCAAAATAACGGGTGGCACTCAGAAACCATTGAGGAATCATTGAGGGGTCTGTTAAACCTCCAGATGGATTGATTAAATCAAGCGCTCCACCCTCTAGCTCTCCCCATCCAATAGTATGACGCCCTAACTTAGTACTCCAATCATCAAAACTAAACTGCAAGAAGGCTTTTTCAACTTCTAAACCATTTTTTTCTGTCGAATGGTTACTATCCCTTGGCCAGTATTGTATTGCTTTCAGTTCAACCTCTCCATAGCCTGAATCTGATACAGAACCGCTAGTTCCCAGAGTAATTTCTGTT
>CAZEAO010000063.1:0-6537 GCA_964510245.1 uncultured Piscirickettsiaceae bacterium
TAAAGATAACCAGCATCTTTGCCGATTGGTGCACTTTTTATAGTAACGAAAACTGGGTGTCAAGTTTTATTGATGAAAAAAAGCTAAAAATTAAGCAAAAACGACTCAAAATTAGCGAAAAGTTGCAAAAAAACAACAAAAAATGGTCTTACAGTGCGACAGACAAGAAAATCCCTGCAAACGCTATCATACCGACGTAATTATTGTTAATAAAAGCCCTAAAATACTCCTCATTTTGGCTTTTTTTTATCAAATACTGATGATAAATCATAAAAAAACAAATAATTACTAATGAAAAATAGTAAATTTGGCCTAAATTGAACGTATTTCCTATAGCAATAAAAATCAGAATTAGTAAAAATTGAAGTATGGTAATTGCTAATTGATCATAATTTTTTAAGAGGATTGCGGTCGACTTAACGCCAATGTTTAAATCCTCCTCGCGGTCTGCCATGGCATATAACGTGTCATAAATTAATGTCCAAACCAAAGATGCAAGAAAAATAAGACTTGCCTTTACAGGCACAGTGCCTGTTTGGGCTCCAAATGCCATAGGGACACTCATCGCAAATGCTGCACCTAAAACTAACTGTGGTAAGTGTGTCCATCGTTTTGAAAATGGATAAATAGTTGCCAGTCCAGCTGCTAAAAAAGATAATTGAATTGTCAATAAGTTTGTTTGTAAAACTAAAATTAGTGCAACAAGAATAAGCACTCCAAATAATATTAGTGCTGACTTAGGTGAAATTTCACCGGATGTAAGTGGCCTGGTTTTTGTTCTTTTTATGTGTTTATCGATATTTCGGTCTGCATAATCGTTAATCACACATCCAGCAGATCTCATGACAATAACGCCCAATGTAAAAATAATTAATAGATCTGTGTTTGGCCATCCGTCTGCGCTTAGAAAAAGTGCCCAATAGGTTGGCCATAGTAACAACAAAGAACCAATAGGTTTATCTAGTCTCATTAAACGTATGTATGCGTTCATAATTTACTTAATAATTCCTCTAAATCATTCGGTAACGGTGCTGTTACTTTCTGAATTTCATTTGTTATTGGGTTTGTAAAAGTGATTATTTTTGCATGCAAAAATAAACGGTTTAAACCTTTCTGCTTCATGAACTCATCAAAAACAGGGTCTCCATACTTATTGTCTTGAGCAACTGGGTGCCCGGCAAACTTTGCGTGGACACGAATTTGGTGCGTTCTGCCGGTTTCAATCAATACTTCTACTAATGAGGCACTAAACTCTCCTAATTGAAAGTTTTTAATGGGATGAAAATGGCTTTTTGAGCTCTTTCCTTTTGAATCAACAACACTATATCTTGAGTTTTGATAAATTGGTGCATCAATAGTATGTCGCTTTTTACTCCAAGTGTCTTTAACGAGAGCAGTATAACGTTTTTCTAATTGATGATTAATTAGCTGCTCATGCAATGACTTAAGGACTGATCTTTTTTTAGCAAGAAGCAAACATCCGGATGTCGCTCGATCTAGCCTATGAACTAACTCAATTGGCTCTTTATAATGAGATTTAAGTGCCTCAATAATGCCTACATTAATCCCACTTCCGCCATGTACTGACATGCCATAACCTTTGTTAATTACCAACAGACCCTTGTCTTCAAAAAGGATTGATGAATCAAGTGTCTTTAACAAGCCTTTTGAAGGTTTAATATTTTTTTCCGATGAAGTTCGAATCGGCGGTATTCGAATCAAATCCTCTTCTTTAAGCTTATAGTCAGCTTTTTTTCTTCCTTTGTTTACTCTAACTTCACCCTTTCTGATGATTCGATAAATTCTAGATTTTGGAACGCCCTTAAGGCGCTTTATCAAATAATTATCAAGTCTCTGTCCAACAGAAAAGCTATCAACTGTTACAAAGCTTGGTGCGTCATGAATAGTCATAGACTCAAGAAAAGAATAATTGATTGAAGTTTTGAGTTGTAATCCTAGCAATTTCAGAAATACTTGTATTACGAATCTCAGCCAGCTTTTCTGCAACGTAGTATGTATAGGCTGGGCTGTTTGTCTTACCTCGATATGGAACTGGAGTCAAATAAGGAGAATCTGTTTCTACTAAAATACGATCAGCAGGAATTTTTTGTGCAATGTCTCTTAAATCTTGGGCATTTTTAAAAGTCAAAATACCTGAAAAAGAAATATAAAAGCCCAAATCTAGAGCTGCTTCTGCAGTCTCTAAATCTTCAGCAAAACAATGCATAACTCCTTTTTTTGCTTTTTCTTTTGTCAGGATGTCTATGGTGTCATCCTTCGAGTCACGCATATGAACGATCATGGGCTTTCCTGAATCATTTGATGCAGCAATATGCCTTCTAAAACGATCTCTTTGCCATTCAGCTTGATCTTTTTTTACGTGGAAATAATCTAGACCCGTCTCACCAATTGCAATCACTCTATCACTCTTAGCATAACCTAATAATTCTTCAACAGAGGGCTCTTTACAATTAAGCTCTGTTGGATGAACACCAACAGAAGAGAATATATTAGGATAAGATTTTGATAAATTATGGACTTCATCAAAATGCTCTAAATCAATACAAACGCAAAGGAATTTAGTAACTGAAAAATCACTCGCATGTTTTAGCATTGCCTCTATACTTCCGCCAAATGCATCTAAATCAACGCGATCAATATGACAATGGGAATCAACTATTTGCATAACAAAAAAATTATATATTAATTTCTATGAGTGATCTTTTATCTGAAACAAATGGGACTTTCAGTAAATGGACTCTATGATTGATTTTTTCAATACTTTCTTGAGCAATATTATCTCCCTTCATAAGCAAATAGCGTCCATCTTTAGTAATTAAGTGTTTAGTTTTTTCTAAAGTATCAATCACAGATGAAAAAGCTCTCGATACTATTTGCGGAAATGCTTCTTCATAACTAAAATCCTCAACTCTATCATTAATAACAGTTAAGTTTTCTAAAGATAATTCAGTCCTTACAGTCTGCATAAAGCGGCATTTTTTTCCAACACTGTCTATAGTAAAAACCTGAGTTTCTGGTTTCATTATAGCAATCACTGCCCCTGGCAAACCTGCCCCAGAGCCAACATCCAAAAGAAGACCGGGGCTAATAAAACTTACTATAGAAAGACTATCCAAAAAATGTTTTTTGATTGATTCATTGGGGTCACGTATTGCACTTAGATTGTAAACCCTGTTCCATTTGCTGATAAGTTCATGATACGCCAACAATTGCTGAATTTGATGGTCTAACAGACGAACGCCCATTAGTTCTGAGCCTTCACAAAGAAGCCTTTCTGTCTCGTTCACGAAAGTGTTTTGTAAGTTTTTAGGAATACAAGCAATATCGAAATAGAGGCAGGGGTGACTCCCTGAATTCTGCTAGCCTGACCAATTGTTTCTGGCTTGAACTGATTCAACTTTTGTCTTACTTCATTTGATAAGGCTTTAATTTCATCGTAGTCAATTTCTTGAGAAAGTTTCGTATCCTCATTTTTACGATATTTTTCAATTTCATCTAGCTGCCTTTTAATATAGCCCTCGTATTTAATTTGATTTTCTACTTGCTCAATGATTAATCTATCCTCTAAAAAGGGTTGAGCACTCTCAATTTTACTGAGCAGTTTGTAATCAATATTTGGTCTTTTAAGAAGAGCTTCTAGGCTATATTCATGGTTCAACTTTATACCAAGAACCTCTTCAGCTTGGCTATCACTAGATTGAATCCAAAAGGACTTTAGCCGTTTTTTTTCAAGTGCAACTTGCTCATACTTTCCATTGAACGATTGCCAACGAAGATCATCAACAAGCCCTAATTCTCTTGCTTGTGGGGTCAGCCTTTCATCAGCATTATCTTCTCTAAGTAGTAATCGATATTCAGCTCTTGAAGTAAACATTCGATATGGCTCTGTTGCTCCCTTAGTTGTCAAATCATCAACCATAACTCCAATATAAGATTCATCCCTCTTTGGAATCCAAGCGTCTTTTTCTAGAACCTGCAATGCTGCGTTAATACCTGCAAGCAAGCCTTGAGCTGCAGCCTCTTCGTATCCAGTCGTTCCATTAATTTGTCCAGCAAAAAACAAGCCAGATACTTTTTTCACTTCTAATGTCTGTTTTAAACCTCTAGGATCAAAAAAGTCATATTCAATTGCATATCCTGGACGAATAATTTTTACATTTTCAAAGCCTTTAATTGAATTTACAAAATCCTCTTGAACCTCATAAGCCAATGAAGTAGAAATACCGTTTGGATAAACTTCATGAGTAGTTAGACCCTCTGGCTCAACAAATATTTGATGAGAGTCTCTTTCAGAAAATCTTACAACCTTATCTTCTATCGAGGGACAATATCTCGGACCGATACCCTCAATTTTGCCGCTGAAAAGTGGTGAATCTTTAAGACCGTTAGTAATGTATTCGTGAGTTTTTGAATTGGTATGAGTAATAAAGCATGGTATCTGCTCAGGATGATCAGTTGCTTGGCCCATAAATGAAAAACTAGGCAATGGGGTATCACCCTCTTGCTTTTGAAGTAGGTTGTAATTAATGGTTCTTCCATCAAGCCTCGGAGGTGTACCAGTTTTAAGTCTTCCTACACCCAAATCATAGGACCGTAATCTTTCAGACAAGATATTGGCAGGAGCATCTCCAGCTCTTCCGCCCTGATAGTTTTCTTGTCCAATGTGAATAACTCCACCCAAAAAGGTGCCTGAAGTTAAAATAACTTTATCAGAAAAGAACTCAAGACCCATTTGAGTGACAACACCCTTAACCCTGTTATTCTCTATGATTAGATCATCAACTGGTTGCTGAAAAATTGTTAAATTTTCTTGATTCTCAACTTTATCTCTTATTGCTGCTTTGTACAACAGTCGGTCTGCCTGTGCTCTTGTGGCTCTTACAGCAGGTCCTTTTGAGGCATTCAAAGTCCTAAACTGAATACCGCCTAAATCGATTGCCTGCGCCATTGAGCCACCCATTGCATCAATTTCTTTTACAAGATGGCCTTTACCGATACCGCCTATAGCTGGATTACAGCTCATCTGACCAATTGTCTCTATATTGTGAGTGATTAAAAAGGTATCTACACCCATACGTGCTGAGGCTAGTGCTGCTTCTGTTCCAGCATGGCCCCCACCAACAACAATCACAGGATAATATTTACTTTGTTTCATTGGTACTATTCATCTCAATAAAAAAGGCCCGATAATTCGGGCCTTTTATTATACGCCTTAAGGCTGTGACTTAATAAATTTAGTCTACACCTTACATGAAAAGCTATCTTAGTACTTATATCCTGCCTCAAAAAGAGTCTCTTGAGATGAAGGCTGAGAGCCTGCAACATAGTCTCCTGTTGAAGCTTCCGAATTAGCTTGACATCTTGCCAATAGCGCTTTTTGACCGGCTTCAATATCTGTTCCATTCCAAGCTTGCAAGCAAGATTGTTGAAGAGCTCTTCCATATGAGAAAGTCAAGCTAGTAGCGCTCTTATGCTCTATGCT
Organism: uncultured Piscirickettsiaceae bacterium; assembly: GCA_964510245.1. Classification (GTDB taxonomy): domain Bacteria; phylum Pseudomonadota; class Gammaproteobacteria; order PS1; family Pseudothioglobaceae; genus Pseudothioglobus. The sequence goes on from CAZEAO010000063.1 coordinate 5,504, forward strand.
ATTCATCGTATTAAGATAAACTGAGGCATCTTCTTCAGTTAACCCGCCAGACAAAAACATAATTCCTGGAACGGCAGCTGGAACACAACGATTCATTGTTCTTACTGTCATCTTAGCAACCTCTTCAGAGCCGGCTTTGTTTTTGTTGTCTGCACCCGATACAGTCATTGAAGGCTTCAATAGTGTTCCTTCTAAGAAAACATTGTTCTCAGAGCAAGCTTTGTAGACTTCTACAAGAACCTTTTCCTGCACTTCTGCAGTTTTTTCAATAGTATGGTCGCCATCCATTAAAATTTCAGGCTCAACAATTGGCACAAGTCCAGACTCCTGAGAAATCTTTGCGTATCTTGCAAGACCCCACGCATTTTCTTTGATTGCAAGGTCAGTAGGACAACCGTCAGATGTGATTTGTAAAACTGCACGCCACTTAGCAAAACGAGCTCCCTGCTTATAATACTCGGCAGTTCTCTCAGCAAGACCCTCTAGACCTTTACACCAAGTTTCAACTTCATGAGCACCAACCAATGGGCTAAGTCCTTTATCAACCTTAATGCCCGGAATTATTCCCAACTTATTAATTTTTGAGACCATTGCTTCACCGTCCGCGTGGTTTTGATAAAGAGTTTCCTCAAACAGGATTGCACCACTGATATATTTACCAAGACCTTCGGTTGTAAAAAGCATACCTCGGTAGGCCTGACGATTCTCTTCAGTGTTTTCAACATTGATTCCTGCAAGTCGCTTTCCAATAGTTGGAGTAGATTCATCTACTGCAAGCAACCCCTTGCCTCTAGCAGCAAGTTGATTTGCTGTTTCTCTTAACTCTTCTTGATTATTTACCATATCATTCACCTTTTTATTTTTTATTTAATGATCTGCATGTATTGCCATGCCAATAAATACACATGACAATAATGTAAAAACATATGCTTGAACTAAACTAACTATAAGCTCTAAAGCATAAATTCCAGTATTTAATAAAACTGCAACAAATCCTGCAAACAATCCTGTTGCATAACTCAAATTATTGGGGT
>CAZEAO010000064.1:0-6491 GCA_964510245.1 uncultured Piscirickettsiaceae bacterium
CAAACAGTATTAAAAAAACATGACAAAGAACTGGAATACTCATACTACCTCCTAAGATTAATTAAATATTTTGTTGTTATAAAGTATCTATAAGTATACTAATTTTCTGGGTACTAATTGATATATCAGGAGAGTAATACCCTGAAAATTCATGGGGAAAAGTTCAAAAATGCAATCTAAGAGTTGGTTATCTAAATCTCAACTTTGTAGCACTCATAAGGCTTCCCTGCGGAAGGCTGAAGATTAATGTAATCATCCGATAGAACGACTATCTTCTCAGAGTTTTTTTCATTAAGTGTAAATTCATCTTGCAAACTAAAGAACTCTTCGAGCCAAGGATGATTTCTATTTGTAACTTTGATAGAGTTAATCATACTAACCAAATTTTGATCATTAATCTCCCAAACGCCTGAACCCAATGCATTGTAGTAAACTTTAACTTTCTTTTCTTCGATTGGAAAGTCTACTATGAGCTCACCGAAGCTATTCCAGGTTCCATCTTTTTTGTATCTAATCATCTCAAAGGCTGAATAACCGGGCCAAATATCTTTACAAATCCAGTTACCAAGTATCTCTTTCTCATAAAAATGCGGAGACATTGCTGCAGAAGCAGATGAACTAATAAAAAACCCTAGAATTAAAGTGTTAACAAGTTTCATGACTACAGTTTAGATTAACTTTGAGGTACATAAATGAAGTATTAATGAATTTTAAGCGAATTATTTTTTCTTTGTTTAAGGTCATTAGCCATTTCAATGATTTTACTGCTGACTGTTTTTTTGAATAAAAAGGGCAATATTGCATGGATAAATGAAATTACAAATAATGCAAATAGTTTGAAACTATATTTCAAAGCAACTATTAGGTGTTGGATGTAGGATTCATTTACTGAGTGTGGGTGTTTAGTAAATATATTTGGCATTCTATTTTTTCAATGAAAAACCTCAAGAATAATTTCAGTATATACACATATAATAATTATGGTTATTAATTTATATTTTTTTATAATAAAATGTGATTTTTTTATCAAAATTAAATTCAATTTTTGCTTGTAATTAAGTAATTGTTAATAATCACATAAGAATACAAATTAATAAGGAAATACTACTTATGTCGAAAGTTCTAACACAAGAACAGATTGATCAATATCATGATCAAGGCTTTATATCGCCAATTAGAGTGATTTCAGAACAAGAGGCTTACTCAATAAAAAAGGAGTTAGAAAAAGTAGAGGCAGAGTTTCCTGAAGAAATTAATGCAGAAAGTCGGAATAACTTGCATCTTTCGTTTGCATTCCTAGATGCACTAGCTCATAACCAAATCATTGTTGACGCAATCGAAGATCTGATTGGGCCAGATATCTCTCTTTGGGCTAGTGTAATGTTTATTAAAGAGCCTTCATCCAAGCACTATGTCAGTTGGCATCAAGATGCTACTTATATGGGACTAGATAGTACAAACTTTCCAACCCCATGGGTTGCGCTCAGTCCGAGCAATAAAGAAACAGGCTGTATGACGATGATACCAGGGAGTCACAAAACAAAAATTCAAGCACATGATGATACTTTTGCTGAGAATAATATATTAACAAGAGGTCAAGTTATTCCAAATGTTGATGAAAGTAAAGGGGTTGATCTTATTTTAAAGCCTGGAGAAATGTCTATCCATCATGGCGCTATAATTCATGGCTCTCAGCCTAATAAAAGTAAACAAAGAAGGATTGGTTTTTCGCTACAATCTTATATGCCACCAAACATTAAACAGATTGTTGGCAGAAATATTTGGACTCATGTTAGAGGTCAAAAGAGAGAGGACAATGATCTGCTTTTGCTTGATCGACCAAAGTTTAATATGGACCCAGCTACTGTTGCACAAAGAAGACTTGCAAATGAAAATTTATCTGAAATTCTCTATAAAGGTGCAAAAGAAAAACGCAACTATTAGTTATTTTTTTTAATCCATTCAAGAATCTTCTTAACCCCTTGATCGGTTTTAGTTGGACTCAAAATATCGCCAAGGACGACATGCTTTAATGGGTCATCTTTTGGAGAGAGTATCGGGTTAAAGATTTCAACATTTCCTCCCATTTTAGATACTATTCTTCGAGTATCTTTTGCAGAGATCACTTTATCGTTATCGGAAAACCAGAACAACATAGGAAGCTTTATGTTGCTATGGTTAATTAATGAGGCAGCAACCACGGAGTCCTTGACTGCGAATAAAGCTTTCGTTGGATAGCGCGTTGTCCAGCATCTTTCGTGTTCAGAGTTTTTAGGGGTAAAGGAGTGTTCTTTTCCTAGTATAAGTGGGATATACCATTTTGCACCAGGCGCTCTAAGAAAATGACCTTTGTAAGATTTGGGTCCAAAATTTGGAGAGACATAAATTACAGATTTAATCTGCTTCAGGTCTACTAAAAGACTATGAATTAGAGAGCAACCCGTTGATGAGCCGAAAAGAATTACTTCATCTCCAATGGTTTTACCAATATTGATGGCTTCCTTGGTGTCATCTATCCAATCCTCAAAAGTTGCATTGCTCAGTGCCTCTCCATCTTGACCATGACCAGTCAACCTTGTAAAGAAAACATTAGCATTTAAAGCCTTTGCAACATTTTCAATAACTGGACTAAGCTCAGCCCTAGTTGCAGAAAATCCATGAATAAAAACTATGCTAAGAGATGTTTTATGAGCAGGTTTAGAAGCCCACAAAATTTTCTTTTCTATATTTTGGCCAAGATTAGGAGTTGCCTCTTCACTAGATTTTATGTGATTCTCAATAGAGTCAATATCAAACATAATTTTTTTTTCATATCAAATTTTTTTCGATGTTAATTATAGCTTTATCTTTTTTTATAAAAAAATTAATTTGTATACAAAAAGAATACAAATTAATTTATTATTTGTATACAAAAGGTGTATACTGCTTTACAGCAGTTAAATTATTAGATTGATGAATGGGTAAATACGTTACAAAAAACCAGAAAGAAGATGAAAAAAGAGTGGTTAGCGTGAGGATTCGTAGATCAATTTTTGAAGCCTTTAAGGGCGCTTCAAATACTGCAAATAAGTTCGGTTATAGCATGTCTCTTTCAGGGGTATTTGAGACCGCTATGGAAGATGCAATTTCTGAGTTTAAAGAAATTAGTGGAATTGACTATAAGGATATTGCAATAAAAGAGCTTGACAGGAAGTGGGAGAGTCAATACAGAATTTCAAAGAAAGTTTCAAAGGGTAAATCTCAATCAAAAGATTGAGATTTTTTATTTTAAGGAGTGTGAATCAATGACGGACAATAGTGTTGTTAGTAAGATTAAAGAGTTAAGAAAGGATTTAGATAAAGAAACTAGTTTTATGCATGAACAGATGGAGTTGCCACTAAATGGTAATTTAATAAAAACTATTCAATCAGACAATAATTCCATGCAGTTAAGTAAAGGAATTGCAATTTCTAAATGGATAAGAAAGATAACATCTCAATTCGAGTCAGTAGACCCATTTTATAAATAAACTTTATTCTATCGAAGATTGAGATGTTTTATTTCGCCAGCGCCAATTGATGAGGGTGCTGGCAACACCAGTCATTACCAATACTCCACCAATCCCCATTGTAATTGTAAACTGTTCCTCAAGAAGAACTATGCCAGCCATGATTGAAGTGACTGGTAAGAGCATCAGAAAAGGTGATATCTTGCTAACATCGCAAATTCGCAATAAATGATACCAAATACTGTAGCCAACTACTGTCATGATAATTGACAAGTAAAAGACTATAGACCAGTCTATAAGACTAGCACTTTTTAAAGACTCCCATTGGCCATCTTCAATAACTAGTGAGATGAGAAACATTTGAGGCGTGGCGATAATAGCAACCCATGCCAGAATAGTAATACCTGAGAGAGATTTGAGGCGACTAATCATGATTTGTGCTATTGCCCAGAAAACTGTACCTATTATTACTAAGGTAACGCTATCCAAACTATCATTCAATCTTGGCTCACCCGCAATAACAAAAACTCCGAAAAAAGCTAATCCCATTCCAACAGCTCGAGGCCAACCAAGCTTCTCTTTGAGAATAAGAGTGCTAAGGAGGGCTAAAATAGGGCCTTCAAGCTGTACCAAAATAGAAGCTGTTGATACATCAATCCCTCTTAATCCATAGTAGGTGAAGCCATACTGTATTGTGGAGCCTATAAAGGCAATCATAAAGAGTTCCCGCATGTATCCCCAAGGAGGTTTGACAAACCATACTAGTATCAGACCTGCAATACCAAAACGAAGCGACATTAATAGTAATGGTGTGAACTGATCCATTCCAATCTTTGCTAAAGCATAACCAAATCCCCAGGTGACTGGAACAATGAGTGCTAGTAGGATTTGCTTTGAATTCATAGTTAAATCAATATTTCAACAAAAAAAGGGGCCACTCAGACCCCTTGATAATAAACAGTATATTGCTACCTAGATTTCCAGTAGAAAAGAAGGATAAATAAAACACTTAGACCTAATCCAAAATATTGCATTCCGCCTGATGGTATGGCACCTGAAGTTATATGAAAAACTTGAAGAGCAACTGTTAGAATCTGAAGCAAAATTAATGTCATTGTTGCTTTTTTGAGTTGCTCTAAAGAGGTCCAATTTGGCAGCATGATAAAAATTATTGCAATAAAAAAGAACGACATGCCTAAGAATTGAGACATTGTAACCATTGGCAAAGTGACTTCCCACCCATACGCAGCAGCCATCATATCTGATCCAAACCACAATGATGCAGCCCAAAAAAGTCCTACCAAACCATTGAGACGATATACTAGTGCTAAACTCATATTGATCTCCTAAATTATTGAAATTATTAAATCGAACTTAATAACTTGCTTAACAAAAAACATCTTACCTTATTTGATAATTTATATGAATCCAATTTATTTCAAGAAAATAAATAGATGAGCACGAACAACTCTTTAAATGGACATTATTTCCCAAAATCTGAATCAAAAGGGTGTTGGCGAATTTTAGGAGCTATTGACTAATTTGACTCTCTCCATCACTAACCACTGGTGAGTAATCTTCAAAATCTTGAAAAGGGAAAGTTTTCTTGATACGGTTCTTGTTTTCAAGCTTTACTAAATCTTGATTTACCGCTCCATTCGTTAAAGCCATAAAAGATGGCGATGATAGAGATTGCAGTTCAGGAGAGAGGTATCCTGATTTAACTACAAGAACTTTGTAGTTGTTAAGGTTTAGACCAAGATCTATAAAGTCCTGTAGGTAGTGAAAAGGCCTTCTAAGTTTAGATATTATTATTACTGAACCATAAATATTTACGACTGCGCATTGGTTTTTAAAGTAGACAGAATCAGCTTTAAGTTTTAATGATGGTCCGCCACCCCCAAAACTGCCTCCAATAGTAAATTCATTGCTCGATTTGAGTGATTCATACGCAGATTTAGATGCAATTCCTGCGAACAAGGCACTGTTGAGCTTTTTATCAAATATCGCTTCCAGAACGTCTGCCCTATCTCCAACACCGCCAGCCGTTGGATTGTCACCACTGTCTGCAATGATTGAGAAGTCGCCTTCTAGCCAATCTAGTGCATCCTCTATACTTCCATTCGTCATATCAAATTTAAGGAGTTGGCGATTATTCCAATAGTTTTTGGCGATCTTTGCACATACTTTTGATCCCAAATCTGGATTAGTGCAGGTGACAACTGAGGATGCCACTGCTCTTTTCGTGTCAGCCCATACATAGCCAACCAATAAATTGCAGTCGATAATGCCATTTTTTTGGTTGTATTGATCAAGATTGTTGTAGATTGACTTGCAAGGCTCTACAAAAGTGGAAGACATTTCACCTGAAACTAAAACAGGTATTGAAGACCATAGGACTTTTGGCCTGGAGTTTTCATTGATTGCATTGACTAACATTAATGCTGAGCGCTGATAGGTCTCCTTAACATCAATATGTGGAGCTGTTTTAAAGGCGGCAAATGCATCAATATTTTTGATAATTTGGTTAGTGACTTGGCCATGAAGGTCGTAACTAACTGAAATAATACATTCTGGGCCCACTGCTTTTCGTACTGAGCTAATCCATTCACCTTCAGGGTCACTTATTTCTTCAACATACATAGCACCATGCATTAACAGTAGTATTCCATGTAGCTTGCCTAGGGAATATATTTCATTAATGAACTGATCTTTATTTTGGTCAAAATATTGTTTTTCAATTGGACCCCCTGGAACGGACTTATTAAAAAACAAGGGCTGGGGATTGATACCATACTCCAAAAAAGGAAAGCCAACTAAATCCAGTAACTCCTGACCTTGAATGCAAGAGAAGTCATCTTTGTTTTGAAACAATGGAGAGTAACTACTACACTCCGTGCTGATGCCTCCAATAGCTATTTTTTTAATAGCCATTGCGGTTTAACTCATTGAAATTAGTTCCAGCCCGTAACAACCTTGACTTCGATGTACTCATTAAAGCCA
>CAZEAO010000065.1:0-6304 GCA_964510245.1 uncultured Piscirickettsiaceae bacterium
TAGCCTCTAATTCAGTTAATTCCTTCCAATTTGGATCGCCCTGAAAAAGCTCAGCGTCCCACCAAACACTGCCTGCTTCAAGAGCAATACTCTCGGTTACTCCAATTGGAGGTAGAGATTTACGCATTATATTAAATAGTGGTTTAGTGAATAAGAGCTGTCTAATAGACGGAACCATTAGAGCTCCTATAGCAAAAAGGATAAGTAATAGAAATTGAGCACCAAAGTGATTAGCGATAACAGCGCCTGGATAGGTTAAACCGACAGCCAACAGCCACAACTGCCACATCTTTATATTTGTCTTAACTAGAACCAATTTAATTAATACTACGGATAAAAGAAAAGAGAGAAATGAATATTCAAATATTGTTTCAAGCATAAAACTTCCTTGTCATTTTTGTTGAACTGACTGTTCCACTCCAATAGTTGGTGAGATTATTAGTATAGATATAAATATCAGATATAATTTAACATATTATTATAAAATATTAACACTTTATTATTATTAAGGCTTATTTTTAAATTTATTGTGTTACTAATTAAATAATGAATACTTATAGCGGAGTCTGGAGATGCATCCAAAGATTACATCAAATATATCCACTAGAGGTTAACAGAATTTTTCATCAAGTTGGTATATCAAAAAATTTATTGGCTAATCAAAATGTTTCGATATCGGTCAAAATGCTTCTCAACTTCCTTGTTGAAGCTCAGTCTGTTTTTAAGGATGAATTGATATCAATCAATTTTGGTCGGATGGCACAAATAAGGCCGAACTATGGAGAAGCATTTGGCTTAATATTTGTATACTCAAAAAATCTTGAAGAAGGGTTTAAACTTCTGCAATCTTATATTAATACCGAATTGGAGGGTATAAACTTTATAATTACTGAGGAAAAAAGCCTTATTAAAATTCAGTCTGTCTCAAGCCCTAATATAAATCATCCATCAATTTATGAAAACCTCGGACTCTCAATTCTAGCTTCGTTTATAAGGTCCAAACGATTTCAAATCAAGCAAATCAATACAAAAACAGATGCACAAGGAATAAGTGTAAGTAAAAAATCTGCATTTAATTGTCCGATTAATACTTCATGCGAAGAATCATCACTATTCATTAGCAATAAAAATTATATGAAAAAGAATAGTATCTCTAATCCCAATCTTGTTAATTATCTGATTAGCATTCTGGAAGCGAAAGCAAAAAAAATTACTGCCAATACAAATCTAATTGAAAAGATTGAAAGACTAATGAATAACTATGAAAATCATTTCAACCTAATTAATATTCATGAAATATCAAATCAACTCGGATTTAGCACGAATTCGCTTCGTAACCAATTATTAAAGGAAAATGCAACCTTTCGTGAAATTCTTAATAACTTTAAGTTAAAAAAATCAAAGCATATGATTAAGGACGGCTTTTCTGTGAAAGCTATCTCATATCATCTAGGCTATACAGAGCCTTCTTCTTTTGTGAGATGGTTTACTAGTCAAACCAAATTAACCCCTACCTCATTTAAAAACAATACAGGCTAGAGGGCTAATAGATTTGCATTTCCACCAGAGGCAGTCGTATCCTCTGTAATGACCTGCTCCTTAACTAACTCCCATGATTCATAAATTGAGTTAATTACTGGTATGAGTTTTGTTCTAGAATTTAGAATTAATTCTTGAACTGAACTGGTATTACCAAAATATAAAACCAAATCATACGAATCACCTTCCAAAAGACTAACACTTGGATTTTGTATCAGTCTGTGTATGTTATTTTCTGAGAAACCAATAGAGATTAATGAATCATATTCAGACTTATTCATTTGGCTTATGACACTGTTACCCAAAGCAAGAGAAAGAAGTGTTTGCTTGATGATGTCGATTGAGCTAGGACCCAGACATAGAGCAACGCCTTTAGGTTTGTATCTAAGAAGATTTGATTCACCAGTTGGTCCTGGCAATATAACCTCATTGTTATATTTTGACGCTTCTTGATTTAAATAATCAAAAAACTCATCTTCAATATATGAAAACTCATTCGTTATTAATGACAAAAGATCTTGATCGAATTTAAGGTTTGGTTTTAACAGTTTCTGAACTTTAATTTTTTCACTAGAAAACTTAATAGTGTTATTGGATATATCGCTAGAGAATATATTTTTGCTATATCCATAGAGTGAATTTGGACCTCCTGCTTTTGGTCCAGTACCAGATAGACCTTCACCTCCAAAGGGTTGAGACCCAACAACAGCTCCGATTTGATTTCGATTGATGTATACATTTCCTGCATTTATTCTGGACGAAATTTCTTTAACTCTCTTATCGATTCGTGAGTGAATACCGAAAGTTAAACCAAAACCTTTGTTATTCAATTGGTCGATAATGCCTTCTAAATCTTCACTCTTGTAGGAAATGACATGAAGAATAGGGCCAAAGAATTCCTCATTAATTTCCTCAATTGAATTGAGATGAATCAAAGTTGGAGATACAAAATATCCTTTATTCGATTCTATCTGTAATTCTTCTATTACCTGATTACTTTTTCTTAACTGATCTATGTAGTCTTGAAGCTTGTTTTGAGAGTCAGAACTAATCACTGGGCCACAATCAGTGGAGAGATGCTTTGGATTTCCAATTCTCAATTCCCTCATTGCACCTTTTATCATCTCGATAGCTTCATCAAAACAATCATCCTGAAGCAAAAGTATCCTTAAAGCTGAGCAGCGCTGACCAGCACTCTTAAATGCACTATCAATTACATCTCTGGTGACTTGTTCATTTAACGCTGTAGAATCAACCACCATTGCATTTAATCCACCAGTTTCAGCAATCACTCTTGCTTCTATATTTCCAGACTCAACTAAACTTTGTTTTATTTGTTTAGCGATAGCAGTTGAACCCGTAAATGCAACTCCTGAAATAAGTGTACTCCTTGAAAGATAAGACCCAACTGTCGAACCCGTACCTAAGCATAACTGAAATAAACCTATTGGTACGCCAGCTTCAATTAATAACTCGCTTGCCCTATGAGCGATTAGAGAGGTGCTTTCTGCTGGCTTAGCAATCACCGAATTTCCTGTAGCCAAAGCTGCAGCTGTTTGTCCAGTAAAAATTGCCAACGGAAAATTCCATGGACTAATACAAATAAATATTCCACTAGGTTTTCTTTGTCTAGGCATGACTTTTCTTGATAAACTAGCATAATATCTCAAAAAATCAACCGCTTCTCTAACCTCATCTGTTGCATCTTGATAGGTCTTTCCAGCCTCTCTCATCGCAAGAGTCATTAACTCGTATTGGTTTTCCTCATAAAGCTCCGCCGCCTTCTCCAAGCTCTGAAGGATAAGCTTATGATTAATCGTTTTTGAATTAAATGCATTCTTTGCAGACTCAAGAGATAACTCTAATTGGGATTCAGTGGCATGATGAACAGATCCAACAGTATCTTTATTATCAGCGGGGTTTATTGTTTCTTGATCAAACAAGTCTCCAGGCTTAACTCCTGCGATAATTGATTTTGCTTTCCATTTATGATTAACCCATCGAACTTGATTCTTAACCAAAGTATCAACTTGATCTTGTTCAGAGAGAATAATGCTCCTTGAATTGTGACGAGTATTTTTGTATATATCTTCGGGTAGTGGGATTTTGACATGAGACTTTACTGGATCCTGCTCGACAATGCTGAATACATCTTGTGATAGACTTTTGGGGCTGATACTTTCATCAAATAAATGATTAATGAAAGAGCTATTAGCACCATTTTCTAAAAGACGTCTCATCAAATAAGCCAACAATTCTTTGTGACTTCCAATTGGAGCATAGATTCTTGATTTAACGCCATATTTATTTGTAATTGCATCATGTAGAGACTCTCCCATTCCATGAAGTCTCTGAATTTCATAGCCTTTATTGTCTCCAGCAATTTCACAAACACTGACGAGTGAATGAGCGTTGTGGCTTGCAAATTGAGGAAAAATATTGTCTCTCATTGTTAATAGTTTTTGGGAACAGACTAAGAAAGAGTAGTCAGTGTTTATTTTTTTTGTAAATACTGGATAATCAACCTCGCCCAATATCTGAGCTTTCTTAATTTCGCTATCCCAATAGGCTCCCTTTACTAATCTAATCATGATTTTCAGATTGTTTTTCTTACATTTATGGTTTAACCAATCAATAACAAAGGGGGCACGCTTTTGGTAGGCTTGAACAACCACTCCAAAACCCATCCATTTAGAATTTGAAATTGATTTCATAACGTTATCAATAACATCTAGAGAAACTTCAAGACGTTCAGCCTCTTCGGCATCGATATTTATACCTACGTTATAAGACTTTGCAATTTGAACTAACTCTAAGACCCTTGGAAAAAGTTCAGACATCACTCTTTCTTTGTGCATAAAGTCATATTTTGGATGTAATGCGGAGAGCTTTACCGAAATACCATTTGTTTCATTTACGTTTTTAGATGTATTACGTTTCCCAATTTCAATTAAAGCATTTTTATAGGCTGAATAATATTTGTCAGCATCATTCATCGTCCAGGCTGCTTCTCCAAGCATGTCAAATGAATATAGACCGCGTTTTTGATGACCAGATTTAATTGCATAATCAATTGTTTCTGCAAAAACAAACTGCTTTGCAAAAAATTGCATCACATTGTTAGCACTAAAACGTATTCCCGGCCTTGAAAGAATTTCTATGGCTTTCTTTATTCTATTCTTTATCTCTTTACTGCTTCCATGAGCAATCAAATTGTCTGCAATATTTAGAGCTATAGTGGCTATATTCACCATCGATGATTTACTAACCCCTATATGCTTGGACCAACCCTTCCTGGCAATTTTATCAATGAATAATTTGTCTCTAGTTTTATTGTCAGGAACCCTTAAAAAAGCCTCAACCAAAGTCATTAATGAGAGTCCTTCGTCACTTGTAAGATTATATTCTGACACGAACAATGAAAGTAGATCCGGCTGACTTGAAGACCTTAATTCTTTAATTAGGCTAGCTGTCTTTGTTTGAAATTTGTTTCGATGGTCTAGTCTTGTTTGCTCAGATGAACGAAGGCACTTTAATGCATCCCTCTCGCTCATAGTTCGCACATCCCTAATTTTTTTTCTTAAGAGCGAATAGTCAACTTCGAATTTTTGTTGTGTTTGTTCTTCCATATTTCAAATAAGAAGCTATTGATATGAATATTTTATTGCATTATAATTAGTTATATAGACTATAAATATTTATAATTTAAGTTATATGTTTTATAAAATATGTTAAATTGTAATAATTTAAACCAAAAATTTTATTAAAATAGTAATTATGTCTAATTTAGATAGATTTGATCTTAAAATACTGGAACTTTTAGAGAGTGATGGCAGAATGACAATCACTGATTTATCAAATCAGATTGGATTGTCTAAAACACCTTGCTTAAAGCGTGTTAAAAAATTAGAAGCAAATGGATATATCAAAGGATATCGAGCAATCATTAATCACGATTTAATCGAAGATAACCATATTGCCTTTGTGCAAATTAAACTTAATGATACTAAAACAATGGCGCTTAACGCTTTCAATAAGGCCATAAAGGAAGTGCCGGAAGTTGAGCAATGTCATATGATTGCCTCAAACTTTGATTATTTATTAAAAGTAAGAACTGAAAATATGGAGAGCTATAGAAGAGTATTAGGTGAAAAAATTTCTGCACTACCTCATGTTCAAAATAGTTCTACTTTTGTAGTTATGGAAGAGGTAATTACCAGCCCATATACTTAATTCATTAAGATAGTTTTGACTTAATGAGTTGAAAGACTTGGCCCATGTCAGCCTTACCGTCAAGCTGGCCTTTCAGAATTCCCATAAGCATACCCATGTCTTTCATAGAGTTAGCCCCTGAGTCAGAAATAACCTTGACTACAGCAGCTTCAATTTCATCTTGAGTTAGCCGCTTAGGCATGTAATTGTTAATAATTAATAGCTCGGCTTCCTCAACCTCGACTAGGTCAGTTCTACCAGCGTCTGAAAATTGAGCAATAGAGTCTTTGCGCTGTTTGACCATTTTTTGGATTACGGCTAAGACTTGATTATCATTCAAATCAATACGTTCGTCTATTTCTTTTTGTTTAATTGCCCCAAGGATCATGCGAATAGCTTTAAGGGCAGCTTTGTCTTGAGCTTTCAAAGCCAACTTCATATCATCAGTAATGAGCTGTTTGAGCTTAGACATTGAATATTTACTTGTGTTCCATAAGAACTTTAGTACATACGTTTACGGTGAATTCTGTTTTTTGACATTTCCTTATGAGTT
>CAZEAO010000066.1:0-6241 GCA_964510245.1 uncultured Piscirickettsiaceae bacterium
AGTCGAAAGCCAGTTGGATGAACTTTTTGACCCATTACTTCTCCTGATCCGATAAAATAATTTCAATATGACAAGTAGGCTTAATTATTCTGTCAGCCCTTCCTCTTGCGCGCGGTTTCATTCTTTTTAATCTCATGCCTTGATTAACAATCACTGATTTAACAACTAATAAATCAATATCAGCTTCATCATTATTTTCAGCATTAGCTATTGCAGATTCTAAAAGTTTCTTGATAACAGCAGAAGCTTTCTGTTTATGAAAAGTAAGAAAGTCCATTGCTGCATGAACTGATTTGCCTCTGACAACATCGGCGACTAAACCTGCTTTTTGAGCAGATAGTCTTGTTCCTTTTAAATATGCTCTAGTTTCCATTATTTTGCCTTCCTGTCGCCTGAGTGCATTCTAAAAGTTCTTGTTATAGCAAATTCACCTAATTTGTGACCAACCATATCTTCGTTTATGTAAACAGGGACATGTTGTCTTCCGTTATGAACAGATATTGTTAATCCAACCATAACTGGACTGATCATTGACCTTCGTGACCATGTTTTAATCGGCTTTTTACTGTTTTCGTCAATCGCTTTATCTACTGCTTTTTGTAAAGATAAATCAATGAATGGTCCTTTTTTGAGTGATCTAGGCATAATTATTTCCTTTTAGCTCTTCTTCTAACAATCAGATCATCTGTTCGTTGATTTTTTCTCGTTTTATAGCCCTTAGTTGGAATACCCCAAGGGGTTGATGGATGCCTGCCACCCGAAGTTCTTCCTTCTCCACCTCCGTGTGGATGGTCAACAGGATTCATTGCAACGCCTCTTACTGTTGGTCTAACACCTCTCCATCTCTTAGCACCAGCTTTACCCAATGAACGTAAGTTATTTTCTTGATTTGATACAGTTCCTAGAGTTGCTTTACATGCTGACAAGACCTTTCTCATCTCACCAGATTGCAATCTTAAAGTTGCATATATTCCTTCCTTAGCAACCAATCTTGCAGATGTACCAGCACTTCTTGCTATTTGAGCACCTTTTCCTGGCTTCATTTCTACGCAGTGAATTGATGTTCCAAGTGGAATGTTAACTAATTTCATGCAATTACCAGCTTTCATTTCAGTTTGATCTGCTGAGAGGATTGGATCTCCAACCTTAATTTTACTAGGAGCTATGATGTATCTTCTTTCGCCATCAGTATATTTAAGTAAAGCTAAATGAGCTGATCTATTTGGGTCGTATTCAATTCTTTCTACAACCGCTTTGACATCTAATTTATCTCGCCTGAAATCTATAACTCTATAGTGCTGCTTATGCCCGCCACCTTGGTGTCTGACGGTTATTCTTCCATTATTATTTCTTCCACCATTTTTTGATTTTTTCTCAAGCAGAGCTTTATGAGGTCTACCTTTATAGAGATCAGATTTAATTGAAATAACTCCTCTTCTACCTGGGCTAGTTGGTTTTGCTTTTATAACTGCCATGATTAACTAATACCCTCAAATTGAATTTCAGAACCCTCTTTCAATGAAACAAAGGCCTTCTTGTAATCTGATCTTTTGTATATTCCAAATCTGTTTCTTTTTACTTTACCTTTTTGAGTTGATGTGGTTACACCTTCAACCTTTACATCAAATAACTGCTCAACAGCTTTTTTAATCTCAAGCTTTGATGCTGACAGATCCACTTTAAAAACAACCTGATTTAAATTACCAACAGATGTAGCCTTCTCTGTAATATAAGGAGAATGAATTAATGTATGTAACTTTTCGTTGTTCATTAAACCCACTCCTCAATTAACTTAAATGCAGCTGGGGTAACTGCAACTTTTTCAGATCTCAGTAGAATGACTGGGTTAATTTCTTTAACTGTTACAACATCTACATGAGGAATATTTCTTGCTGACAAATACAAATTTGTATCCATTTCATCAAGAATAATAAGCGCTTTCTCAAGATTGAATTGCTTCAAGAAGCTATTCATTTCTTTTGTTTTAGGTGCTTCAAATTTAGGTTGCTCTATTGCTACCAAACGATTTTGTCTATGAAGTTCAGAAAATATAGAGCTGATTGCAGCTCTATACATTTTTTTATTAATTTTCTTAGAATAATCTCTAGGTGTTGCTGCAAAGGCAACTCCACCACCTCTCCAAATAGGACTTCTAATGGTTCCAGCTCTTGCACGACCAGTCCCCTTTTGTCTATAAGGTTTCTTACCTCCGCCTCTCACTTCTGACCTAGTTTTTTGTTTATGAGAGCCTTGTCTAGATCCAGCCAAATATGTAACTACCGCTTGATGAACAAGTGTTTCGTTAAAATCTTTCCCAAAAGTACTTTCAGAAATTTTGACATCTGTTTTTTTATTTTTGATATTCAATACGTCTAATTTCATCTTTGTTTCACCGCAGGGGTAATTTTTAGTGTGGCTCCATTAAAGCCGGGTACAGCACCTTTTACATATAAGAGATTATTCTCAACATCTGAACCCATTAACTCTAAACCTTGAATAGTTTTAGTTTCATACCCCATATGTCCAGACATTTTTTTACCCTTCCAGACTCTTCCAGGGGTTTGACACTGACCAATTGATCCATGTGCTCTATGAGCTAAAGAGTTACCATGAGTTGCATCCTGCATTGCAAAGTTATGTCTTTTAATAACGCCAGCATACCCCTTACCTTTAGAGGTCCCAGTAACATCAACCATTTTTCCAACTTCAAATATATCTGCAGTTAAATGATGACCAATTTTTAGCTCATCAATATCTTCTGTTCTAAATTCAAATAACTCACCATTAGAGATGTTTTGTTTTTTAAAGAATTCTGTAGAAGATTTTGTTAAATTTTTAGATGTGTTTTTTGATACAACAACTGCGCAGTATCCATGCTTTTCATGCGTCTTAATATCAGCAACAAAATTTGCTGCAACTGAGATAACCGTCACAGGAACTGAAGTGCCGTCTTCTTGAAAAAGTCTCGACATTCCTGATTTTTTTCCAACTAAGCCAATGCCCAATTTACTCTCCTTTTATACGGGGCTTAAAACCCTCTATGGCCGCTAAGCGTTAAAAAAGTAACAAATTAACCTAGGCTAATTTGCACATCAACCCCAGATGATAGGTCGAGCTTCATCAAAGCATCAACAGTTTTATCTGTAGGTTCAACTATATCCATAAGTCTCTTGTATGTTCTTATTTCATACTGATCTCTCGCATCTTTATCTTTATGCGGAGACGTTAAAATTGTTGTTCTTTCCTTCTTTACTGGCAAGGGAATTGGCCCCTTAACAATTGCGCCAGTTTTTTTTGCAGTTTCAACTATTAACTTAGTTGAAGCATCAATCAAGCGATAGTCAAAAGCTTTTAAGCGAATTCTTATTGATTGATTGTCCAATTTATATAATTCCTATATTTTATCTTTATGTAAAATGTTGCGTATTCTATGACTCTAAAGCCCCTAATGTCAACAAATTTTAGGTATTTATCAGTCTATTGTTTTATGTTGTTTTTAACTTCTCAGCAATGTTATTTGGAACTTCTGCATATTTTAAAAATTCCATAGAAAAACTTGCTCTACCTTGAGTTGCAGACCTTAGATCAGTGGCATATCCAAACATCTCAGATAGGGGTACTTCTGACCTGACCGTTTTACCTGTTGGGATTTCATCCATTCCTAAAATAATCCCTCTTCTTCTATTTAAATCACCAACAACATCACCCATATACTCTTCTGGGGTAACCACTTCTACAGCCATCATTGGTTCTAAAAGCACTGGTCGAGCCTTTAAACAGCCTTCCTTAAGCGCCATAGATCCAGCAATTTTAAATGCCATTTCACTAGAATCAACGTCATGGAAAGATCCATCATATAAAGTTGCTCTAAGAGCTAGAAGTGGATACCCAGCTATCACACCATTTTTCATTTGCTCTTGAATGCCTTTATTAACTGCCGGTATGTATTCTTTAGGAACAACACCACCAACAATCTTATCTACAAACTCATATTCATCATCAAGACCAAGAGGTTCTAATTTAAGCCATACATGCCCGTATTGACCCCTGCCACCACTTTGTCTTACAAACTTTCCTTCGATCTCTACTGATTCTCTAATAGTTTCACGGTATGAAACTTGCGGTTTGCCTATGTTTGCTTCGACATAAAACTCTCTCTTCATTCTGTCAACAAGAACATCTAAATGAAGTTCGCCCATCCCAGAAATAATTGTCTGCGCAGATTCTTCATCAGTGTGCACTCTAAATGACGGGTCCTCTTGTGCAAGTTTGCCTAATGCAATGCCCATTTTTTCTTGATCTGATTTAGTTTTAGGTTCAACTGCAACTGAAATAACTGGCTCAGGAAAATCCATTCGCTCTAATACAACTTGATCACCTAAATCACATAGAGTATCTCCAGTAGTTACATCTTTTAATCCGATACATGCTGCAATATCGCCAGCACGAATTTCTTTAATTTCATTTCTGTCATTTGAATGCATTTGAACCATTCGGCCAACTCTTTCCTTCTTAGATCTAGTTGAGTTCATAACGCCATCGCCAACAGAAAGAACGCCTGAATAAACTCTAATAAATGTTAAAGTTCCGACAAATTGGTCGGTAGCAATCTTGAATGCCAAAGCTGAAAACGGCTCTTCATCTGAGGATGATCTACTGATCTCAACCTCTTTATCGTCCGGCAATGAACCTTTGATAGCTTTAACTTCGTTAGGTGCAGGTAAATATTCAATTGCGGCATCTAAAACAGCTTGAACACCCTTATTTTTAAATGCTGATCCACAAAATGCTGGAACTATTTCATTTGCAAGAGTTCTTATTCTGATACCTTCTTTAATCTGCTTAGGGGTTAACTCACCACTTTCTAAATATGCATTCATAAGCTCTTCATTAGCCTCGGCCGCACTTTCAACCATAGATTCTCTTAATGATTGACATGTATCTTTTATATCACCTGGAATTTCTTGTTCTTCGAAAGTCAGGCCTTGATCATCTTCATTCCAAAATATACCCTTCATCCTTACCAAATCAACAACACCTTTGAAATCATCTTCTGCACCAATGTTGTATTGCATGGGAACAACATTTGCTTTCAATCGTGTTTTAATTTGATTCGTCACCCTAGAAAAATCTGCTCCAGCTCTATCCATTTTGTTCACAAAAACGATTCTAGGAACTTCATAACGATCTGCTTGTCGCCATACTGTCTCAGATTGAGGCTCAACTCCTGAGGTGCCGCAAAATACTACAACAGCCCCATCTAAAACCCTTAAAGATCTTTCAACTTCAATAGTAAAATCTACGTGGCCAGGTGTATCGATAATATTGATTCTATGTTGAGAAAATTGCTGCTCCATGCCTGACCAAAAACAAGTAGTTGCTGCAGATGTAATGGTAATACCTCTTTCTTGCTCTTGCTCCATCCAATCCATGGTAGCTGCACCATCATGCACTTCACCAATTTTGTGAGATAAGCCAGTATAAAAAAGTACTCTTTCAGTGGTAGTTGTTTTGCCTGCATCAACGTGTGCACAAATACCAATGTTTCTGTACTTACTAAGTTCAGTCTGTCTAGCCATATTAAAACCTATGAAATATTACTAATTAAAAACGGAAATGAGAGAAAGCTTTGTTGGCTTCAGCCATGCGATGAACATCTTCTTTCTTTTTCACGGCAGAGCCTTTGCCTTCTGCTGCATCAGCTAACTCACCAGCTAACCTATGATCCATAGACTTCTCGCTTCTTTTTCTTGCAGCCTCAACCAACCAACGCATTGCAAGTGCTTGTCTTCTAGAAGGCCTAACCTCTATAGGCACTTGATATGTTGCTCCGCCAACCCTTCTTGACTTAACTTCAACCATTGGGCCAATCGTATCAAGAGCTTTCTTAAATAATTCAACAGGGTCAGTTTTTGCAGTTTGATCGATTTTGTTAAAAGCCCCATATACTATTTTTTCAGCTACAGATTTCTTTCCATCTTTCATGATGTGATTCATGAACTTGGCAACAATAATATCTTTGTACTTAGGATCAGGTAGAATTTTTCTTTTTTCAGGGCTTCTTCTTCTTGGCATACTTATTTACCTTTTTTAGCTCCATACTTGGATCTACGTTGTTTTCTATTTGCTACACCTGATGTATCTAAAGAGCCTCTAACTGTATGATATCTAACCCCTGGGAGGTCTTTTACTCTTCCTCCGCGAATTAAAACAACGGAGTGTTCTTGCAAATTATGTCCTT
>CAZEAO010000067.1:0-5949 GCA_964510245.1 uncultured Piscirickettsiaceae bacterium
TGAAGAGCATTATAGAATTGAGCTGAATCTTGATTAGGAATTTTTGTATATGGCTCTGACTCAATCATATCAATGCAAT
Organism: uncultured Piscirickettsiaceae bacterium; assembly: GCA_964510245.1. Lineage (GTDB taxonomy): Bacteria > Pseudomonadota > Gammaproteobacteria > PS1 > Pseudothioglobaceae > Pseudothioglobus. The sequence goes on from CAZEAO010000067.1 coordinate 80, forward strand.
CGACAGGACAAACAGGTAGACATAAATCACAACCTGTACACTCCTTTGCAATTACTTGAGTCATCACTTTTGATGAGCCTACAAAAGCATCGACCGGACAAGCTTTTATGCAAAGCGTACAGCCAATACAGGCATTTTCATCAACCACAGCAATTCGTCTCGGCTTTGTTTCACCATGAGTTTCATTTAATGGAATAGGCTTTCGACCTAAAAGTTCGGCTAGGGCATCGACTCCATCCTGACCCCCAGGAGGGCATTGATTAATCTCAGCATCGCCCACTACAATTGCTTCAGCATAAGGTTTGCAACCATCAAAATCACACTGCGTACATTGAGTTTGAGGCAAAACTGCGTCTATTTGTTCCACCAAAGATTTTCCTTCGGCTTTTGCTTCATTTCCTAAGCCTAAAAGGATTAAATAGTTCTCATTCATATATCTAGCAATTTTAAACTAAATACACTTTATAGTCTTCAGTGACTCTGAATGCACCTAAACAAATTATTGTGCTAAATATAACTATGGAGCATAGACTTTTGCCGGCAACCAGGTCACAAGATCAGGAAAAATAAAAACCAAAGTGAGTGCAATAAGCTGGAGAATTATAAATGGAAAAACACCTTTATAGATGTCAGTCAATTTGATACCTGGAGGGCAAACACCTTTTAAATAGAAGATTGCAAAGCCAACTGGAGGGGTTAAAAATGATGTTTGAAGTGTGACCGCCACCAACAAAGCAAACCAAACTAAATTTGGATTATCAACAACTCCAAAACCATTTACTCCGAGATCTAAGTGCATAATTACAGGCCCTAACAATGGCAAAATGATAAGGCTGATTTCGATCCAGTCAAGAAAGAAGCCCAAAAGAAATATTATGAACAAGACAGCGATAATCATTCCAAATGGACCGAGACCTAAGCTATTCAGCCCTTCTTCAATAAACTGGTCGCCTCCGCATTCCCTTAGAACAAGAGCAAAAATTGTCGCACCGACAAAGATTGCAAAAATATAGGCGGAAGTGTTCATTGTGTTGATTACAACCTCTTTCAATACCTCAAAGTTGAATCGCTTATAAGCAATAGTCAAAATCATTGAACCGAGGGCACCGATACCAGAGGCTTCAGTAACCGTTGCAATACCCATAAAGATAGAGCCTAGAACTGCAAGAATAAGAAACGCCGGCGGTAATATATCAATCATCACTCTCAGCACATCCTTCAAGCCTATTGCAGTATGATCATCAGATAATGGTACTTTTGAAGGATTAAGGAGACCGTAAACAAAGATATATACTATGTAAAGAAATCCTAAAATCATTCCAGGAAATACAGCACCCATAAATAAATCAACCACTGAAACTGCAAGCTGATCTCCCATAATAACCAGCATAATTGAAGGTGGTATCAATATACCCAAAGTTCCGGACGCTGCAATCGTACCCAGTGCAATCGGCTTATCATAGTTCTGCTTTAACATAACCGGTAAAGACATAAGGCCGAGTAAAACAACTGAAGCCCCAATTATTCCCGTCGATGCAGCAAGGATAATTCCAATCAGGGTTACCGTAATTGCTAGACCTCCTTTCACTTGTCCAAAAAGTCTTTGCATGGAGTGCATCATTTGTTCTGCTACACCAGATTTTTCAAGCATGAGCCCCATAAAAATAAACATTGGAAGTGCAACAAGAACCCAGTTGTACATAATGGCAAATATTCTGCCATGTAGTATTTTGAGGGTATTGTAATCAAGCCCAGTAAAGGTCCAATTGAGCATATCTGTAATATAGCCAACACCAGCAAAAATTATGCCAACACCCGCCAACACCCAAGCCACAGGAAAGCCTGTAAAAATCAGCGCAATAAAGGTAACAAACATTGAAATGACAAGCCAATACTCTGGTTCAAAAAACATATTTATTTTTCCTTAGGGTTTTTAATTTGAGGCTGGAATAATTGCAAAATTGAATTATTACCTTTGTTAAATGTATGGTTAGTCGGTGTATTTGAATGAATCAAAAGGACAGCATTTTTTATTAATTCTGACAATGACGCTATAAAGATTAGCAACATTGACAAAGGAACAATAGATTTGACAACCCATCGATAAGGCAGTCCTGTTGTATTTTCTGAGAATTCATTAGATACATAAGAGTGATGGACCCAATCAACGCTATGATTAAAAATAATAATCGTAAATGGCATTACCAGAACAAGAATACCAAGCACTTCAATAATCCGCTGAGATCTTCTTGAAAATTTCATGTGCATAATGTCTACTCTGATATGAGCGTCGCTTGTTATGGCATATGAAAGTCCAAACATAAAGAAAGCATATAAGTGCCAGATTAACTCATCAACCCATGCCTCTCCAGCATGAAATCCATAGCGAAGTGTAACTTGAATCAAAATAGTCAGCATAACAACTAAATTAAGCCAAGCAGTCTTTGTTGTTATCGCAGTAATAATGGACGTTAAAAAAGACGAGATTGGAACTTGAACATCTTTGTTGTCAATTTCGGTGAAAGAATGATTGAGATTATTAGACATCAATATTTAAGGTTTGTGATATTTAATTATAGCGCAAAAAAACAGCAGGGCCGAAGCCCTGCTGAATTGAGGAGAAAGAATGTACTTATTTCCCTTGCATAGATGGGCGTGGTAAGTAGATCCACTCTTGCCAGATTTGGTAATCGGCACGGAAGTCATTAAGTGCACCGTAAATTTCCCCAAACTCTGGGTCTTCTGCGATTAACTCTTCAACAACCTCTCCCCATGCTGCACTAAATGTAGCAAGCATTTCATCAGACCAGTAATGGTTTGTTACGCCCGATTCAATGTTAGCCTTCATATAGTCAAACTGAATCGCTTCACCTTGAGCATAGCCATCTAGCATTGTCGCTTTACAAGCAGTTTCCACAATAGACTGCTGAGAAGAACTCATGCTAGCCCATGTGTCACCATTAATAATCAGATCAAACATAGTGGAAGGCTGATGCCATCCAGGATAGTAGTTATGCTTCAACAACTTAGGGAAGCCTAACAGCTTATCAATAGCTGGCATTGAGAACTCAGTCGCATCAATTGCTCCTTTCTCAAGTGCTGGCATAATATCTCCAGAACCTAATAGCGAAGTTGTAACACCAAGCTTCTCCATGACGTTTGCGCCTAAACCAAAGAAACGCATACGCAATCCATCTAAGTCTTCTACGCTATTGATTTCTTTGGTGAACCATCCAGATGTCTCTGGCGCAATGATAGAACAAGGTACAGCGTGTACATTGTAACCAGCATCGTCATAAAGCTTCTGCCACAATTCACGGCCACCGCCATAATAGACCCAAGCCATGAATTCACCAGCCTCAGGACCAAAAGGAACTGCTGAGAAAATAGCTGCTTTTTTACCAAGCAGGCCAGTATTATAACCAGGAGTACCCCAACCAGCGTTTACTGATCCATTTGATACCGACTCTAACATTTCTTTCGTTGCAACCAGTTTTCCTGGTTCATAAATTTTTACTTTAATACTACCGCCCGACGAATTGTTTACTGAATCGGCAAAAAACAATGGCGAAGAACCCAAACCAGTTAGATGAGTTCCAAACCATACAGGCAGTTTTAACAATACTTTGTCCTCTGCAATTGCTGATGATGCAATTCCCATCGAAAGTACTGCGGCTGTTGCCATACTAAATAACGATTTAATTTTCATTTATATCTCCTTTTTAATTGAATTAAATTTACCTCATACTTACATTAAAAACACATTACTAGTAATGGTAAATTGGTAAGTCCAATGTATAATATACCAAATAATTTAAAAAGTCAAATAAATAAAAATAACTTTAAAAACATTAAAATAAAAGTAAATTAACTATTTTAGTTTTTTTTATAATGGACTGACCAATATGTATTTTGCGTGTATACTCTAATTTAATTTAAACCCTAATAACCGTTAATAGGATATATTTAAGTTGAAGTAGAATATTCATTACTCTAAAAGATACGGCGAAAGAAATATATGAAAAATAAAGAAACGATTGCAGAAATTGTATCGAAGCAAATCGAAGACATGATTGCAGTAGGAGTCTTATTAGAAGGAGCACAGCTTCCCTCTGAAAGAATTCTTGCTGAGAGGCTGTCAGTTTCAAGGCCAACCCTTCGTGAAGCAAAACAAATCTTAACCTCTAAAGGTCTTTTGACATCCACTCAAGGGGGAGGGACTTATGTCACATCATCATTAAATTCATCCATTTCTGACCCACTTATGAGTCTGCTTAAAGAGCGACCTGAATTTAAGTTTGATATTTTAGAACTCAGACAAACATTAGATTCAGAAGCTGCCTATCTTGCAGCAAATAGAGCTTCAGCGATAGAAAAAGACAATATTAAAGTTAAATATGAAAAAATGGTTGACCTTCACACAAAACGTGAAGACAGTGTTGGCTCAGCGATAGCTGATATTAATTTTCATTTGAGCATTACTGAAGCTTCTCACAATCTTGCACTTCTTCATATCACAAGAAGTATTTATGATGTTCTATTGACCAGTATTGAAAACAACCTTAAGAATTTATACACAATAGGTGATATTGAGCAGTCGTTAAACCCTCAGCATAAACTCATTCTAGATATGATTATTGAAGGAGACGCTGAAGGTGCTCGAAAAGCTGCACAAAGTCATATGGAGTTTGTAAACATCTCGTTAACCAATATGGAAAAAGAAAGAAAAAGACATGAGCGTTATTTAAGCCATTCTTCTGTTTTGTCAGAGAAAAAATAGATTTGTTTATGAAAGATGAAGTATATTTTCTAGGCACCTGTATAGTCGATCTTTTTTATCCTAAAGCTGGATTTTCTGGGATGCAAATCCTACAGCGAGAAGGTCTTGAAGTGATTTACCCTGACGGGCAAACTTGTTGTGGTCAGCCAGCTTATAACTCTGGCTATAGAAAAGAAGCTTTAAAAGTTGCAAGAGCACAAATCAATTGTTTTCCTAAAAACATACCAATTGTCGTTCCGTCTGGCTCATGCGCCGGCATGATTAAATACCATTGGCGAGATTTATTTAAAGGGGAAACAGATTTTGAGGCGGCTATGTTGGTTGCTGAGAGAGTCTATGAGTTTACTGAATTTCTTGTAGACAAATTGGAAATTAAATTAACAGATCTTGGGAAGCCAACTCAAATCGCAATTCACACCTCATGTTCAAGTAGAAATCAAATGAAGATTGAGGACAGGATTGAACAACTGGTATCACAACTATCAGGAGTTAAAGTATTAGAGCAAGAGCGCAAATCCGAGTGCTGTGGTTTTGGTGGAACTTTTGCTGTTAAGCAAGCTGACATTTCTGGATCAATGGTTGAAGACAAAACCAATACTCTTAAAGCAACTAATGCTTCCTGCGTTATAAGCCAGGAATGTGGCTGTTTGATGAATATTGGATGCGCTCTAGCAAAACAAAACTCACCAATGAAGTCTCAACATATTGCTCAGTTTCTTTGGGAGAGGACCAATGAGTAAGGTTAAATCTCTTGAAAATAGAGTTGATGAGGCTCTCTGTAATGAGCAGCTTCAGACTAATTTTCGAGCGGCAATGGACTATCTGATAGAAAAAAGAAGTAATCAGTTTCCAGACAAAGATAATCTTAATACTCTAAGAAATATCTCCTCCTCAATTCGATCAAATTCACTTTCAAAGCTACCAGAGCTCCTAGTTAAGCTCGAAGAGAATTTAATAAAAAATAATATCGAAGTTCATTGGGCTGAAACTGCTATTGAAGCAAATAATATTGTTTACCAAATTCTAGAAGAAGCTAATGCCAAAAAAGTAGTCAAAGGTAAATCTATGGTTACTGAAGAAATTGAACTGA
>CAZEAO010000068.1:0-5894 GCA_964510245.1 uncultured Piscirickettsiaceae bacterium
TCAGTCAAGTCAAAATTGGTAAAATAATAATTATGGAAAAAATATTTAAAAGCAATAATTACACAATAGAGGTGCTTTATCATATCGGCGCCTATGAAAACTCAATACACTTTATTTTTGATGATAAAACCAAGACTTGCGCTATTGTTGATCCCGCATGGGAGCCCGACTTATTTTTAAAGAAAATAAATGATAAAGGTTACACCCTTACAGATATTTGGATTACTCACTGGCATGGTGATCATACAAATGCAGTAGATGAATTAGCCAACAAAACGGGAGCAAGAATAACTGCTGGCGTGAATGAAATTCCATATCTTAATATTGATAATAAAGTCAATACTGTCAATGATGGAGATACTATTTGGCTTGGCAATATCGAAATTAAAATTATAGAAACACCTGGTCATACTGCTGGCGGAGTATGCTATCTCCTTGATGAGCATCTTATAGCGGGTGATACTTTATTCGTTTATGGTGTTGGTATCTGCAGTCTTGCAGGCTCTAATCCAGTAACATTATTTCACTCTCTTAAGAAACTAATTGCTCAGGTTCCTGATAATATCCATTTGCTGTGCGGACACAACTATGGCTCAGAAATTACAACCACTATTGCTGAACAAAAAAGAGCTAATCCTTTTTTACTGATTGAGGATGAGGATACATTTGTTCGCTATAGAATGCATGTTCATGACTCTACTCGAACGTATCCAATGTCGCCAATGACACTTGATGAGGTAAACGCTTTGCTATGATAGGTATTTATGGCGGCTCCTTCGACCCCGTTCATTTAGGACACCTCAAAACTGCAACATCAATTAAGAACGAACTTGATATTGAGCGTTTATTCCTGCTGCCTTGTTATGAACCAGTACACAAACCATCACTCAATTATTCCTCTGAACAAAGACTTGAAATGTTGAGTCTTGCCATTAAGGATTATCCTGAACTTGAAATTGATACTAAAGAAATTCTTCGTGAAGGAAGCTCATTTATGATTGATACTTTAATGGAACTAGTACAAGAATTTAAAAAAAATACAATCTGTTTAATCATTGGAATGGATAGCTTTGTTAATTTTAAAACCTGGAAAAGATGGAATGAGTTTGCAAATCTAGTCCATATTGTGGTCCTCCCAAGAAGCGGCGTACAACCTGAAGAAAAAAGCTTGGATACCTTTAAATTAGCAAAAAACAAGGATCATCTCAAATCTGAACAAAATGGACTTCTATATTTTTCAAATTCTGAAGTGATCGATATTTCATCAACTGACATTAGAGGTAAAATTGCCAACAATCAAGATCTTGATAATTTAATTCCTAGCCCCGTCTTAAACTTTCTTCAAAAAATATGAATCTGAATGAACAAATAAAAGTTGTTGAAAATGTTATTGAAGAATTAAAAGGTGAAAAAATCATCACTCTCAATGTTATGCAGCAGAGTTACGATATGGAGGCCATCATTTTAGCAACTGGACGTTCTATTCAACATGTCAGAGGAATAGCTAATAATGTCAGCATCGAGGCCAAAAGACTAAATATGCCTGTTTTGGGAATAGAGGGTGCAGAATTCAGTGAATGGATACTTGTTGACCTTGGAGAGGTTATCGTCCATGTTATGACCGAAAAAACTAGAGAATTCTATAAATTAGAAAAATTGTGGTCCATCGAGGAAGATGAAGATTAACTTGATTGCTGTTGGAAAAAAAATGCCTGAATGGATTGCTCATGGCATTGATCATTACAAGAAACAACTTCCTAAACACTATAATTTCATTATTACTTCTGTCGACTCCCAAAACAGAAAATCAATTAGTTCTGAAAATACAAAAAAACTTGAAGAAAAACTAATTCTTGATGTTGCTTCAGAGTCAAACCTATTAATAGCTCTTGATGAGTTAGGTAAAAGACAAACAAGTCAAGAGCTATCTAAATCAATTGAAAAATGGCAACAGAATAGTGATAACGTTGCATTAATTATTGGAGGGGCGGATGGCCTTTCTTCAGAACTAAAACAAAAATGCGATTCGATTTGGAGTCTGTCAAATCTTACGTTGACACACTCCATGGCAAGATTACTGATTGTAGAGCAAATATATCGTGGCTATAGCTTACTCAACAATCATCCCTACCACAGAAATTAAAGAATTGAATTTATATTCTCAGGGGGTCTACCAATAGCTACACCCTTCTCAGTTCGTACGATAGGACGCTCAATCAAAATTGGAAACTCTAACATTGATTTGATTAGATGGTCATCACTCAATGACTTGTCAGAAAGTCCAAGTTCCTTAAACTTAGCTTCTCCCTTTCTGAGCAGTTCTCGAGGGCTAATACCCAGGTCATTAATTATCGCTTTAAGTTCAGACTCACTTGGAGGACTAACTAGGTAATTAACAACTTCAAAGTCAACATCGTTTTGTTCTAAAATAGCAACAGTTGCTCTTGATTTAGAGCAGCGAGCATTGTGATAAATCTTTGTACTCATAATTTAATAATTCATGAAAAAATATTTCATTATACTCTTGCTTATAGCTCCTTTTCATACAAGCCAAGCACTCAGTTTTAGCGATTTAGTTGACTCTGTTAAAGAATTGATACCATGGAATGAGACTATTCCAGAAGTCACTTTCACCTTGACAGATACCGAAGGAAACATCTTTACTGAGAAAAATACACGTGGTAAATATTTGGTCGTAAATTTTTGGGCCACATGGTGTACTCCATGCCTAAAGGAAATCCCTGCTTTTGTAGAGTTCTACAAAGAAAACTCTGACCATGTAGAAATTTTGGGTTTAGACTTTGAGCCGGTAAACCTTCCAGTTATTAATGAATTTGTTGAGCGTTTTTCTATCAACTATCCAATTGTTCTCTATACTCATATCAATGACTCTGAGTACACCAACTTTGGAGAAATTGTCGGCATGCCAACAACACTGATTTACAGCCCTGAAGGAGAACTACTTCAAACCTTTATGGGAGAAATCACGGTTGAAGACCTGAATAAATATATCTCACCGATCACCTAGATTATTTCATTATGATTTTACCACCAATAGCAGATGCACTTAATGAAAAACAGCAGCAATCAGTCACTCTAGCGGAAGATACCAATGCTTTAATTCTTGCCGGAGCAGGCAGCGGAAAAACTCGAGTTTTAACACACCGAATTCATTATCTAGTTTCTGAAAAGAATTATTATGCTGATGACATTCTTGCGGTTACCTTTACCAACAAGGCGGCAAATGAAATGAAGGAGAGGCTGAGTGATCTACTCTACCAGCCTATAGGCAGGATGTGGGTTGGTACCTTTCACTCGCTCGCCCATAGACTTCTGAGGTCGCATGCTGTTGATGTGAACCTTTCTCCCACATTTCAAATTTTGGATGCCCAAGACCAGTTTCGAATCATTAAGCGCTTAATGAAGGAAAATGGAATAGATGAAACTAAGTTTCCAATAAAGCAGGTCCAGTGGTTCATTAATCAGCAAAAAGATGAAGGTATCTCTCCCCATGAAATAGATGCAGGCTATAACTTTTTTGTCAAACAAAGCGCTAAGGTATTTGATTTTTATGAAAAACACTGTCAGACAAATGACTTGGTTGACTTTGCAGGTCTTTTAATGAAGAGCTATGAGTTACTTAAAACTAATCAGAATTTATTAAACCATTATCAAAACAAGTTTAGGCATATCCTAGTGGATGAGTTCCAAGACACCAATCGAATTCAATATGAATTTATCAAAATACTTCATAACGAAATTAATCACATCTTCTGTGTGGGTGACGATGACCAGTCCATCTACGGCTGGAGAGGTGCTAGAATTGAGAATATCCAAAAAATAGAGAATGACTTTAAACCAATAAAAGTTATAAAACTGGAGCAAAACTATCGATCTACTGGCAACATTCTAAGTGCTTCCAACGCCTTAATTGCTAATAATCAAAATCGACTTGAAAAATCTCTCTGGACCGAATCCGGAGATGGCGACTTAATTAATGTATTTAATGCCAGAACAGAAACCGAGGAATCTCACTACGTCGTTAGTGAAATCGAAAACCAGTTTAATCAAGGCAGAAACCTGAATGAGTGCGCCATTCTTTATAGGTCTAACGCTCAATCAAGGGTCTTTGAAGAGGCTCTGATTAAGAGAAATATTAACTATAGAATTTATGGCGGATTACGTTTCTTTGAAAGAGCTGAAATTAAAGATTCAATGGGCTATATTCGTCTCACAGAAAATACCTCTGACAATATTGCATTTGAGAGGATTGTCAATTTTCCAACCCGTGGCATTGGAGCATCAACAATTGAAAAAATAAGGTCTTATTCAGTTGAAAACCATACTGATTTATTTCAATCTTCCATTGCGATTAAAGAGACATTACCTCCCAGAGCCTCCAACGCCCTCCAAAACTTTATTCACTTGATTGAATCGATGTCTGAGAGTGTAAAAAATCTGGATCTGAGTGAGAAGGTTGACACTATTCTGTTGCAGTCTGGCCTCATGAATCATTACTCAAATGACAAGACTGACAAAGCTGGCAGCAAAAGAGAAAACCTAGATGAATTGGTTAGCGCAGCTAAACAGTACGTTCACGAAGAAGAGAGCGAGATGAGCGAGACTGAGGGATTCATTGCCCTAGCAACTCTTGACTCTAGTGGAAACTCAAATCCTGTCGTTGAAGAATGTGTTCAACTTATGACCGTTCATTCAGCAAAGGGATTAGAGTTTCCAGTTGTTTTCCTAGTCGGACTTGAAGAAGACCTTTTTCCTTCAAGGCAGAGTAAAGATGAGCCACATTTGCTCGATGAAGAGAGAAGACTCTGCTATGTTGGAATGACAAGAGCAATGGCTACATTGACCCTATCATATGCGAGTCGACGCTTTATTCATGGACAATCCTTTTATTCTCTATACTCAAGGTTTTTGGATGAAATTCCTAAGAACTTTTTAAACTATATAAAAAATCCTAATCGTGATTCAGTTACTACTTCCTTTGAGGAATTTAAAAGTTCTACCCAGAAAATAACCTCAAACTCTAAAGAATCTAAATATGCCATTGGACAAGTTGTCAATCATGCTAAATTTGGTATGGGAACCATTGTGAACTATGAGGGAAGTGGAGACTCTATGCGTCTTCAAATCAAGTTCAAAAAAGTAGGCACTAAATGGTTGATTAGTTCTTACGCCAAACTAGAAATTATCTAACTTTGAGACCAGGGCATACCATCATTTCGCCAACCATTTAGGTTGCCTCGATGGTCATTTTCATCTAGGTCACCTTCAAATCCACTAGCAACATGAGAGACCCAAGTAAAGCCTTTTTCTTGAAGACACTTTAAAGCCTCGTTCGATCTGAACCCACTTCTACATATCAGAATTAGCTCGGTATCCTTTACATCGACACTGTCACCAAGCTCACTAAGAACTGACCGATAAAAAGCTTCTGGATCAGCCTTTAAATCTGGCTCGTCAAACCACGGAATCAGTATTGAGTTTTCTGGAAAACCAACATACTTATGTTCAGCACGGGTTCTGACATCAATTAAAACAGCTTCAGGATTTTCTTTTAGCCTCTCAACAGCCATTTTTGGAAGTAGGTTTCTCTTGTAACTCATTTTATTCCCTTAAAAGTTTTTCTTTAATAATGATACTATATGCTTATTTTTTACGAACAAAAAGTGCGATTGATTCTACATGCGCCGTCTGCGGAAACATATCCATCACACCGGCACTCTCTAATAAAAACCCTAAATCAATCAATATTGCTGTATCTCTTGCCAAGGTTGCCGGGTTGCAAGAAACATAAACCAGTCGTTCAACTTTGAGTTTCGGTAAAAGCTCAACAATTTCTATTGCGCCTGTCCGTGCTGGATCAATTAGGGCTTTAT
>CAZEAO010000069.1:0-5646 GCA_964510245.1 uncultured Piscirickettsiaceae bacterium
AAGCAGTTATTGTTGGAGCTGGTGGCGCCTCTCATATCTTTAAACCTCGATCAGTTGGTGAAGGAATGGGAAGAACTTGGTATGCTCCATGGAGTAGTGGCTCAGCCTATGCACTACCAATTCAGGTTGGTGCGAAGATGACACAAATGGAGAACCGTATTGTTTTAACTCGTTTTAAAGATGGATATGGCCCCGTTGGAGCTTACTTTCTTCATCTTAAAACTTATACACAGAATACCTATGGGGAAGAGTATGAATCAAAATGGTATGATCATACCAAAGCAATGGTTGGAGAATATATTGACCATACGCCGACACCAACTTGCCTAAGAAATCATGCGTTTATTGAAGAGGTCAAGGCTGGAAGAGGCCCAATTCATATGGTTACAATGGAGGCATTCCAAGACCCCCACCTAGAAGTTATTGGTTGGGAAAACTTTTTAGGAATGACTGTTGGTCAAGCTGTTGTTTGGGCATCTCAGAATATTGATCCTAAATACACAAATCCTGAGTTAACAACCTCCGAACCCTATGTAATGGGTTCACATGCTACTTGTTCTGGAGCTTGGGTAAGTGGGCCAGAAGATATCTCACCACCAGAATACTTCTGGGGTTACAACAGAATGCTAACTGTTGAAGGTCTTTTTGGTGCGGGTGATACTGTTGGAGGTACTGCGCATAAGTTCTCATCAGGCTCGTTTACCGAAGGAAGAATTGCAGCAAAAGCTGCTGTTAAGTATATTCATGATCTTGGTGATGACAAAATTCAAGTTAGTAACAAACAGTGTGATGATCTCAAAGAAATTATTTTTAAACCTCTTGAGAACTATACCGTTGGACGAAATGAAATAACAGCTGGAACAGTTTCACCAAGCTACTTGTTGCCTATTCAAGGCCTTCAGAGGCTTGAAAAAATCATGGATGAGTATGTTGGCGGTATCAGCGTTAACTATATGACTAACGGCAACCTTCTCAAAAAAGGTATTGAGCTACTTGGTATCCTTCAAGAAGACCTTGAGCATATTGGTGCTGAAGACTTACATCAATTAATGCGTGCATGGGAATTGAAGCATCGAACACTCACCTCAGAATGTGTTGCACAGCATACTTTATTTCGCGAAGAAACACGTTGGCCAGGTTATTACTATAGAGGTGACCATATGAAGCTAGATGATGATAATTGGCACTGTTTAACTGTGTCAAGACGTGATCCAAAGACTGGTGAATGGACAATGGAAAAGGCACCGCTCTATCATATTGTTGATTAAAATTAATAACTGATTCTCTATATAATGACCTCTACAAGGGGTCATTAAATCCTAGATTTATATATAACCCAAATCAAACTAACGAAACATATATCCAATGAAACTAGTTGAAAAATCTGACGAAGAAATTATTGAAATTGCTGACCCTCTTATTGATAACTTAGTTAAATCTTCTAACAATAAGGACTATCTAGGATTTATAAAAAACTTTTCTAAATCAATGATGCTGGCAGCAAGTGAAGTAGAGATTGGTAAGCAATGGACCAGCGTTGAAATGTTAACCAGCTTATCCAATGAAAGAGAATATTTGGGATGCCTAAGAAGAAATAATCATGTAACGGTGCTTTATAAGCAGAAAAGTTTCGAAATTCCTGGTGATTTTTTGGGTCGTCTTGTAATTGGCATAGAAGATGGTGAGGTCAAAATTTTTGGCGCCACAATTTTCTAAATTATTAGATGGCTGACGCAGTTTCTACCAACAAATATGTTGAACTAACCTACAGAATTGTTGACAAATCGAATGGAGAAGTTATCGAGCAAGTTGAAGATCCATTAGGGTATGTTCAAGGAGACAATACATTATTATTTAATCAAGTAACAAAAGAACTTGAAGGTAAATGTGTTGGTGATGAGGTTGAAATTCTTATCAATGCTGAGGATGCTTTTGGCCCGATAATTGAGGAATTAATTTTCACTGATGACCTCAATAACGTTCCTCTAGAGTACAGATACATTGGTGCTAACGTTACAATGCAAAATGACAAAGGTGGAACTAAAGATTTTATTGTTACTAGCATTAAAGATGGGAAACTGACCATTGACGGTAATCATCCTCTAGCAGGAAAAGATATTATTTTTTACGTTGAAATTTTATCCATCAGAGACGCAACAGCTGACGAAATTATTGAAGGTGGTTCAATCGAATAAGCTTACTCAAAGTCAACTAAACACATCATCAAAAACCTGCGGCTCTATCACCCATTCTTGATCATTTTTTATAGTAAGCTTTAAACACTTTGCAGCTCCATAGTTGCGAGTCTTTCCTGCCGAGCCAGGGTTAACGACCCATGTTGATTGATCTTTATCAATAACTTGCTTATGAGTATGCCCATAAACAATAAGCTTCGCATCTGGATAGGCTTTTCTTAATGAATCATGAGAAGGTTGAACATGTCCATGCATATGCCCATGTTCTATAGCTATGTTTCCACCAGGAAGGTTTAACATCTCCACATCACCGAGCGAGGAAATATGTATATCGTTATTTCCCTTAACTGCTATCATTTTTTGTTTTGGATTAAGTGCGGCCAAGGAGCCTTCATCGATAATGTCTCCTGCATGAATCACGTAATCACAGTCATTCATTAGTTTGATGATTTCAGGATGAATCACTCCATGAGTATCAGAGAGAATGCCTATTTCTATCACTATTATTGAAGGGACTTTAGTCTAAGCCGAAGTGCATTAAGTTTGATAAAACCTTCAGCATCTTTTTGGTTATATGCACCTTGATCATCCTCAAATGTTGCTATTTTTTCACTAAATAAGCTGTTACTTGACTTTCTACCAACGACTGACACGCTTCCTTTGTACAATTTTAATCTGACTTCACCACTGACATTTTCTTGAGAAGCGTCAATAGCAGCTTGCATCATTTCACGTTCTGGAGCGAACCAAAAACCATTGTAAATTAGTTTTGCATACTTAGGCATTAACTCATCCTTCAGATGTGCAGCTTCGCGATCCAAGGTTAATGACTCTATCGCTCGATGGGCTTTCAGCATGACAGTTCCAGCAGGAGTTTCATAGCAACCCCTAGACTTCATACCCACAAAACGATTTTCAACAATATCGAGTCTACCTATTCCATGAGATCCCGCCAGTTGATTCAATTTATCCATAACTTTAGCTGGAGACATGGATTTACCATTGACCGCTACAATGTCACCTTTTTCATAGCTCAATTCAACATATTCTGGCTTATCTGGAGCGCTCTCTGGTGATACTGTCCAACGCCACATATCCTCTTCAGCTTCTTGCCATGGGTCTTCCAAAATATCTCCTTCATAGGAAATATGAAGAAGGTTTGCATCCATTGAATATGGAGACTTTTTTGATTGTTTCTTATAATCAACCTCTATGTTGTTTTTCTCTGCATAATTCATTAAACTTTCGCGAGAAGATAAATCCCACTCACGCCATGGAGCAATAATCTGGATCTCTGAATTGATAGCATAAGCATTCAGCTCAAACCTTACTTGATCGTTACCTTTCCCAGTAGCTCCATGAGAGATTGCATCTGCACCAACTTCTTTTGCAATCTCCACTAGTCTTTTAGAAATCAAAGGCCTAGCGATCGAAGTTCCCAATAGATACTCCCCTTCATAGATAGCATTTGCTCTAAACATTGGAAAAACAAAATCACGTGCAAACTCCTCACGTAAATCTTCGATATATATTTCCTTGATACCCATTGCTTCTGCTTTCAGTCGAGCTGGTTCAACTTCTTCGCCCTGACCAATATCTGCTGTAAAAGTAACAACCTCACAGCTATAAGTGTCTTGTAGCCACTTAGCAATAATACTAGTATCTAGTCCCCCAGAATACGCCAATACAACTTTCTTCATTATTTATTTATATAGTTAAATTCTTTTTTATAAAGCAATTCACCATTTGAGTTTAGCACTTCCACTGACCACACTCCCAGCCAAGTAGGCCAAAGATTCTTTGATGACCAAACTCTCCATCTGGGTCCATTGATATCAAATACAACATCTGCCATTACCTTATTATTGTAAATCCAGCGATGCGTAACTTTTTGGCCCTGAAGGTTGCGAATATTAGTAAAAAAGTAGATTTTACCGAAAGAATTGTCGAGCTCTTGAATAATATTGATTGGCGTTCTATCTTTGATTTCTAGAGCAAAATCTGCATTCGAAATATTCTCATGAGGCCAATCAGCTGCAACAGCGCCCAAAGTTATAATTAAGCTAAAAATTATTGCAATTACTTTATTCACTTATTCCACCCAATTAATGACATGTTCGAATAATTGATCTTCGGTAATCTCATTATCTCTATATGTTCTTCCCCTTACTGAAATGCCTGCAAGATGAACACTATCTTTATCGCCACTGATTAGAGGATGCCATTCTTGAAGGCCCTTACCCTCATATAGTAACCGATATGCGCAGGTTGTTGGGAGCCAATTAAACTTTTCTCCCCAATCTGCATTGATGCTCAGGCAGTCAGGAACGTATTGTTGACGATCTAGATAATGAGGACAAGAGCATGTTTCTTCATCGATATAACGACAAACAACATCTGTAAAGTAAACTTTTCCAGTTTCATCATCTTCCAGTTTGTGTAGGCAACAACGCCCACAACCGTCACAAAGTGACTCCCACTCTTGCTCACTCATTTCATCTAATGATTTGCTTTCCCAAAAAGGTATTTTTGAAGTATTCAAAGTTTTTTAAGACTTTAATTGTGACAAGGGTTAAATATAATTATAAACCTAATGAGGAAAATAATCTCTCAATCCCAATTGCAACTCCTGAGCAAGGAGGAAGCCCTGACTCCAGATCCTTCAAAAAACCCTCATCAATAAAGCCTAGAGGTTTTGATAAACTTTTCCTTTTATTGAGTTCATTATTGAACCTTTCCCGATATTCTTCTGCAGACTCTATCTCCTGATAACCATTCGCAATTTCAGTGCCATGAATATACATTTCAAATCGACTTGCAATAAGGCCATTCATTTGAGCTAAGGCCGCCTGATGCCTAGGAAAATCATATATAAAACAAACTGGAATTTCTTTAAGTTTTGGTTCAATCAGATGAACAAAAAGAACTGTTTGCATGTCTTCTGTCCACTCATAATCTGAGTTTAAACCAAGGGAATTTAAAATTAGTTTAAGATCCTCGATATCAGAATTTAATATATCGATATCTGAAAACTTAGAGAAAGCTTCGGCGTAAGATAGCTTTTGAACAGATTCTTTTTTTCCAAGCACAACTAATAACTCATTAACCTCATCCATCAACTGATGCATATCGAAATTAACTCTGTAAAACTCCAACATTGTAAATTCATTAGAGTTAATATTTCCATGCTCATTGTCTCTAAACACTTGACAAATTTGAAATATATCTCCACTGCCTTTGGATAGTAATCGCTTCATTTCTAATTCGGGCGAAGTATGTAAATAAAATTTAGATGCTTTTGATAATGATTGGTTAACTGAGACTTCAATACTATCAATATAGACGTCAGTTGTTGGGGCATCTAATAGAGAGGGAGTCACTACCTCAAGTACTCCGCGTGAATAAAAAAAATCTCTAATTTTTCGAGTTAGATTTTGATGCTTTATAAGGT
>CAZEAO010000070.1:0-5634 GCA_964510245.1 uncultured Piscirickettsiaceae bacterium
TTTCCCCTTTTTCTTCTGCTGATTTGAACGCTCTTAATTGAGCGAGACCACTTGGACCAGCTCCAATAATACCAACTCTCTTATTCATTTTTTCTCCTAAAAAATACTATCAAAGATGATAATGACCTTAATGTTAATAGGTTTATTCACTAAAAGATAGATTTTTTTATATATATTTTTTCTGTAATTATATAAATTGACAGAAGAAGTTATAAAGTGGAAATAATTGGTAAATAATGGTATAAAATGGATTCATGTTACGAGGTATTCATCTTCTATCAATAGACTCCAAAGGAAGGCTAAAAATACCTGTACGCCATTTAGATCAAGTTAATAAGATTTCAACTGGAAAATTGGTGTTGAGTGTTCACCCTGATGATCCTTGCCTGGTTCTTTATTCTTTAAAGGATTGGGAGAAACTTGAATTGAAAATTGGAGAACTCCCTTCTTTAAATATCCATACAAAAAAGCTATCTAGGAAGCTTATAGGTCATGCAAGTGATTGTGAACTAGATAAATTTGGCAGAATTCTTATTCCAAGTTCTCATATTAAGTATGCAAATATAAAAAATAAAGCTGTCTTAAGCGGCCAAGGAAAAAGCTTTGAAATTTGGGATGAGAGAACATGGAAAGAGCAAATAGAAGAGCTTGAAAGGCTCAGTAAGCAAGAAGAAATACCCCTAGAAGTATCAAAATTATCACTCTAGATTGATGTAATTATCTATGCACAATGGATGATAAAAAAAAATCTAACCATCACGACTCAGTACTATTTAATGAGTCTTTAAAAAGCCTAAATTTAAAGCCTGATGGTATTTATGTTGATGCAACTTTGGGTCGATGCGGACACACTCGAGGAATACTTGACAGACTCGATAATTCTGGAAAAGTTATAGGTCTAGATCAGGACATCGATGCGATTCAATATGCTAAAAAAAACCTTATTGATTCTCGATTAAGCTTGATTCATTGTAATTTTTCAGAATTAAATTATCAACTTCAAAAATTAAAATTGATAGGCAAAGTTGATGGAGTTTTAATGGATCTTGGGATCTCTTCTCCTCAAATTGATAATGCTGATAGAGGCTTTAGTTTTAATAAAGATGGTCCTCTTGATATGAGAATGAATCAATCACAAAAGCTCACTGCTGCAAATTGGTTAAAAGAGAACTCTGAGATAGAAATTGCAAACACGCTTTATCAATATGGCGAGGAAAAAAGAAGCCGAATTATTGCATCAACAATTAAAGAATACCAAAAAAATAAACATATAGAATCAACTTTAGAACTGGCTGATCTTATTAAAACTGTAGTCAAACCAGGCAAAAGTAAACATCCTGCTACTCGTTCCTTTCAGGCCATCAGAATAGCAATCAATGATGAACTCAAAGTACTTTCTGAAGTACTTAAGCAAGCTCTTGATGCATTGGCAAAAAATGGCCGACTTGCTGTCATTACCTTCCACTCGATAGAAGATAGAATTGTTAAACAATTTATCCATCAACACTCTCGACCAAAACAACTCCCAAAAGGGTTGCCAATCATTTTAGATGAGACTGATCAATGCATTCTGAAGGATTTAGGAAAAATTAAAGCCTCCAAGGAAGAAGTAAATACTAATAGAAGATCAAGAAGTGCAATCCTCAGAGTCGTTGAAAAATGTTAGTCATATTCCAAAAAAAAATAGTAATCAATTTCATTTTAATCTTATCAATCATAGTGATATCAATTTTGAGTATTCATTGGCACCATGAAATGTTCTTGATTCACAAAACAGAAAAAGTTCTTAAGCTTGAAAATGAAAAAATCAATGCACTCAACAGGCAACTTCTAATGGAATATTCTGAAATTCAAAGTGGAGTAACAGTGTATCAAAAATCCATCGATGAATTAATGATGCATGTTCCAATTGAGGCAGATATGGAGGACGTATCGATATGAGAATTAATCGGGTTCAAGGCTATAGAAATAGACAAGCACTTGTAAAAATTTGCTTTATTGCAATTGTAATAATCTTTGCTTATCGTGCTTTTACTATTAACGAAATCAATGCTAATGATATTCCACTAAAAAATATAGCTTCAAAAAATTCAGAATTTTCATTAATAGAAAAATCAATTAGAGGGAATATACTTGATAGAAATGGCAACCTTCTTGCAATCAACCTAATACATAAAAAAATTAATCTTGATCCGATGATTATTCAAGACGAATATATCGATTTATTGGCAGATGCACTAGAGATAACTCGTCAAACCTTTAGAGAAGAGATAGAAAGTAAAAGGGCAAAAAATAGGAAATACTTTATTGTCAAAGACAAACTAAATGTTAACGACCCAATTTTAACAAATATTGCTGAGTTAAAAAAGCAGCGCTCTAAGGTTTGTTTTACAGAATTCAAGATACCTTCGCTGACACTGGCTGATAAAGCAAAAAAAATAGTTGGAATAAAGCGTTCAGTTAAAGAAAAAATTGAAATTAATAAATGTTCTAGGCAGAGCATTGCGGGAGTTGCAATTGAATCAAATAGTTTTCGTTACTATCCTAAAAAAGACTCTATTGCACCATTAATTGGAAAAACCAACTCTGAAAATATTGGAGTCTTTGGAATTGAATCTGAATACGATCGATATTTATCTGGGTCTGATGGCCTAAAAAGACTTGCAGATAACAAAAATAATTCAAATATCTACTATGACGCTAAAATTGTTAAGAATTATAAAGATGGAGGAGATCTAACTCTCACAATTGATTCTGATATTCAATTCCACGTCTTTAATGCCATTAAAGAGCAGGCTGAATTTCAAGATGCAGATTCAGCTGCTGCGATTGTTCTTTCTCCAAATGGAGAGATACTTGCACTTGCGAATTATCCATCTACAAATCCTAATGATCTCGAAAATTATAGTGCTGAAGACTACAGAAATCGCGTTTTCTCAGATAAAACAGAACCTGGCTCAACTATGAAGCCGTTTACTATGTTACTAGCCCTTGATAAAGGAATAATTACAGCAACTGATGATGAGTTAATCGATGTTACAAAAAAAGTTGCCAACTTTAGGCCAGATAAAAAATTTTTTCAAATGACAATTCAAAGAATTTTAGAAAAATCTCATAACTTAGGAACAGTAGTAGTTGCTGAAAAAATTGAAAATGAAGATTTTTATAATGCCTGGGAAAAATTGGGCTTTGGTAAGCCACTTGGAGTCATGCCAAGGACAGAGAACTCTGGCGAACTTAGACATTTTAGTACGTGGGGCGAAAGTGACAAAAGGTCGCTCTCATTTGGTCATGGCCCTATGACTACTAATCTTGCTCAACTTGCTAGAGCATACCTTGTCTTTGCTAATGAAGGTTCAATTCCCTCACTCAAATTAATTAAAACCGAAATAGAAGATAACCCTGCAGAACCAGTATTTTCCCCTGAATCAACTAAAAGAATTTCTGAAATACTTGATTCTGTTGCCTCTATAAAAGGCTCAGGGTACCG
The DNA here is from genome assembly GCA_964510245.1 of uncultured Piscirickettsiaceae bacterium. GTDB lineage: Bacteria > Pseudomonadota > Gammaproteobacteria > PS1 > Pseudothioglobaceae > Pseudothioglobus. Next base: position 3,491 of record CAZEAO010000070.1, read on the forward strand.
AACAATAATTAATGGATATTCTGTTGCTGGAAAAACAGGAACTGCAGAAATAGTAATTGATGGTGAGTACAATAAGGATGGTGCTAAACGAACTTATTTTGTTGGCTACTCTCCTGCAAAAAATCCTAAATATATCATGGCGATAAGATTAGATTACCCAAAAAAATGCTTTTATTTTGATAATCCAGAAATAAAATTGAAATGTGAGGGTTCAAACTCTGCTGCAATAGCATTTCAACAGGCAATGGAAAGAATTTTGATTAATGATCCAGAAATTAATTTAGGGATTGAAAGCTAGGATGATTTTTTTTGTTTTGAAGATTTCATCTTACTTTTCATGATATTTTGCATAACAACTTTTTCATCTTCATGAGTTTTGGCATTAAGTATGGAAGCTTTTGTTGATCTTCTTTCGTAATATTTTTCTGCTGCAGTTAATGCATATCCAAACTCTTCTTTTGCCTCAATTTCGCTTAAAAAGGGCTCCAAGACACTCAACTCTTGTAAACGTAAGTAAACTCTCTCTTTAGATTTATAAGGCAAAAGTAAAGCATCTTTTGAAAGGTCAGATTCAACCTGTGCATGCCTTATCAATTCAACTAATACTTCTGATTTTGGTAGGTTTCTCGCACGCTCTTCAATAACACTTGATGATTCAGGATCATTTACTATTGAAGGATAATTAATTATGCAGGATATCATTCTAGACATCAGGCTTTTAATACTTGAAGCATTTTTATTACTTAAGTTTTGATGGATCGGCTTATGAATTATATTACTTTGCTCTAATTGATTACTAGGAGTGTTTTGGACATTATTAGCGATGTTTTGTTCCACTGCTTTTTCTACTTGAGCAATGTTTTGTCCTATCATATGTGCAATTCCTTCTATTAATTGTTGACGATAAATTGGGTAGGTAACCATATTGATTAGTGTTGCTGACCTCTCTAAAAATAAAGTTTTTCCTTCAATCGTATCAAAAGGAACTTCTGCCTTAATATGCTCAATTAAAAAATTTGAGAGAGTTTGTGCTCCCTCAACTCTTTTTTTAAATGCTTTCGCAGACTCTCGATTGATTAGTGTATCTGGATCTTCACCTTCGGGTAATAATAAAAATTTGATAACTAAACCCGAAGTTATTGAAGGCAACGAAGTTTTTAAAGCTTTCCATGCTGCTTCTCTTCCCGCTTTATCTCCGTCAAAACAAAAAACAATTGTTTCAGCAGAGCGAGATAGGATTTGCAAATGTGCTTGCGTTGTTGAAGTTCCAAGAGTAGCCACAACATTAGATATCCCTTGTTGATGAAGTGCAATAACGTCCATATATCCTTCTACAACTAGGATTGAATCAATCCTTCTACTGTATTTTCTGCAATGATAAAGGCCGTATAACTCTTTTGATTTTGAAAATAATGGGGTTTCAGGAGAGTTTAAGTATTTAGGGTTATCCTCGCGGGATAATACTCTTCCTCCAAACCCAATAACAGAGCCTTTTGAATTATGAATTGGAAACATAAGTCGACCCCTAAAACGATCATAATATTCACCTTCCTTATCATTTTTTGGAACAATCATTCCCATCGTAAGTAGGTCTTGAATTGACTCATCATTCTCTTTATATTGTTCAAAAAGATTAGTCCAACCTGGCGGTGCAAAACCTAACTCAAACCTTTTAGCAATCGATCCACTAATTCCTCTTTTTTTAGCATAATCCACAACTTTTTTTTTGGATGAGGAGCTCTTAAGTTGATCTTGATAAAAAACATTAAGTACTTCCATTAATTGGTTGTATCTCTTAAAGCGTTTATCTACTGGTTTCGCAGTTTGATCAAAAACGACAGAAATTCCCGATTCACTGGCAATAGTTTCAATAGCTTCCACAAATGCCAGATGATCAAACTTCATAACAAAATCAATAATTCCTCCGCTTTCTCCACAACCAAAACAGTGAAAAATTTGTTTTGTTGGAACAACTGTAAAAGATGGTGTTTTCTCTTCATGAAATGGGCAGCAAGCCTTGTAATCCTTGCCAGCCTTTTTTAATGAGACACGCTTATTGATTAGACCTACAATATCTACTCTATTTGGCAAATCATTGATAAAATCTCTGTCAATAAATGGCATAATTTACAGCTTAGTCTTTA
>CAZEAO010000071.1:0-5624 GCA_964510245.1 uncultured Piscirickettsiaceae bacterium
AACCTTGATGGAAGAGACGATTGTTTTAGGTCTTGAGAGAGTCCAGATTGTCTATAACCGCCTTTTCCCGAATGGCGTCCCGTATAGCGTGATTACGGTTGCTGGAACCAACGGTAAGGGATCTACCGTCTCCTTTATTGACAGTATATATCGCCAATCAGAATATAAAATTGGGCGCTCAACATCGCCACACTTATTGAAGTACAACGAGCGTTACGCGATAGACGGAATAGATGTTTCTGACGAGGTCATCATCAAAGCTTTTGAACGGATTGAAACCCAGAGGAACGAAGTTACCCTGACCTATTTCGAATTTTCAACGCTTGCTGCTTTGATCATATTTGCTGAGGCCAAAATCGAACTTGCGATTCTGGAGGTTGGTCTTGGTGGAAGACTCGACTCCGTGAATGTTGTTGATAGCGATGTCAGCGTTATTACTAATGTTGCCATTGACCATACCGATTATCTCGGAGATACCAGAGAGGAAATTGGTAGAGAGAAAGCGGGCATTATGAGAACCTCAAGGCCCTGCATTTGTAGTGATCAGGACCCACCTCAAAGCTTGTTGTCTTACGCCAAAGAAATCAACACACCCGTCACTTTCGTTACGGAAGGATACCAAGGAGAAATAGGGCTTGAGGGAGCACACCAGAGAATCAACGCTGCAGTTGCAGTCGAAACGGTTGAAAAACTATTGGACAAGTTTCCAGTGTCAGAGCAAATGATTTCTAGTGGGGTTAGAAAGGCAACCATAAATGCGCGCTTTGAAAAAAGACATATCGGCGACAAAACCATTATTCTTGATGTCGCTCACAACCCTGCAGCAGTTAAAACGTTAGTAGAAACTTTATCCGAGTCCCCAATGGAAACGGTGGCAATTTTCTCAGCGCTCATCGACAAAGACATCATCGACATGGTCAACCTTGCTTCGGAATCGATTAGGCATTGGTACCTGGTTCCGCTCTCCTCAGACAGAGCGATAGAGTCAACCGAGCTCAAAAAGAAATTCTCTGAACCAAGCTCAACGACGATTTGTGAGGATATGAATAGCGCAATTGAGAGGTCGTTAGCGCTCAAGGATGTAGAGAGAGTAGTTATTTTTGGTTCTTTTTACACGATTGCTGATGCCACTTTGATTGTGGATCAAATGTAATCATTATTCGTCTCGGCAGAGAACGACAAAGCTCAGGAAACTGCTGTAAAATTGATGCTATCTATCAGGGAGCTCATGGGCAATTTTTTTGAAAACGTATGGAGTGCAATCAGTTTACTGGCCTGGTCAGACTGGCTCACCTTGATTATTCTTATTGTCTTTGTTGTTCGCGGCTTTATTCAGGGTCTTGCAAAGGAAGTCATCAGCTTTATTTTTGTCATTATTGCTATTGTCGTAGCTTGGCTTTACTATGAAACGTTTGCCAAAACCTTTCTGAGTACCTGGATTAGTAGTGACAGTCAATCCATATACGCGTTGTCTTTTGGTGGCATATTTTTGAGTATATGGCTTATAAAGAAAGGTTTATATAGAATTGCTGGTGCTTCTTCAAACAATCAAAATCCTAATGACCTCAATAGTTCCTTCGCAAAAATTGTTATCGCTTTAATTCTTGCGGTAATCAGTTATAACTATTTAGGGATGCTTTCCGATGTTAATGCATTTGAGTCACTCATATCGAATCAATCGCTTAGAAACTTTGTGTCATTCGTATTGCTGTTTGCTATTCTAGTTTTCGCCTTGCGTGCACTATCAAAGCTTCTAAATATTAAGGTTGATTCAGAAAATCCTTCTCCATTGGCACCCGCATATGAGGGTATAGTAAGAACACTGAGTGCCTTGGATATACTGATTAACGCTAGAAACATTGTTGGCTTAAAAAATAAATTTTTTGGTTCGATTTTAGGACTATTTAAGGGAGGCACGTTCGTCTTAATTGCCGTTCTTATTCTCCAAAGCATGGCCTGGATTACGCAAAATCATGCCTGGGTAGAGACAACAGGCGCACTCAGAACATTTCAAGATTGGTCTGTCGACATTAAGCCGGTTTTGTCAAAACACTTGTTGTTCGTTGAGCTTGAGCCGGGTGATGTTGTTGTCAAGTTTATAGAAAGCGAAATTTTAAAGGAATAAAAAAATGTGCGGAATTATTGGAATCCTCTCCACAACAAAAAAAGATGTTGGTCTCTATATCTATGACGCATTAACGATTATTCAGCATCGAGGACAAGACGCTGCAGGGATAACGACAGCAAACAAAGGTCGATTCTATATGCGCAAGGGTAATGGGATGGTGCGCAATGTATTCAGAACAAAGCACATGGAAAAACTGATTGGGGATATGGGTATTGGGCATATCCGTTATCCAACGGCAGGTAGCTCTTCAGAGGCAGAAGCTCAGCCCTTTTATGTCAACTCGCCTTATGGGATTGCTTTTGCTCATAACGGAAACTTGACTAATGCAAACGCTCTGGCTCAAGAAATCTTTGAGCAAGACCTTCGCCATATCAACACCAATTCAGATTCAGAAATATTACTTAATATACTGGCCAGTGAAATTGCGGAAGAGCAGAAGCACAGAATTAATGAGAATGATATTTTTAAAGCGATAACCAAGCTTCACCAGAGGGTTAAGGGTGCCTATGCCGCCATAGGAATGATCCCTGGGTTTGGAATATTTGGATTCAGAGATCCTAACGGAATCCGTCCACTAATCCTTGGAGAGAGGACCACTAAAGAGGGCACTAAATATATGCTGACCTCTGAGAGCGTTGCTCTGACAGCGCTCGGCTATAAAATCACTCGTGATGTAGAGCCTGGAGAGGCTGTTGTGATCGACCGAAAAGGCAACGTTCATTCGCATCAGTGCTCAGAAAACTCGAGGCTTTCTCCTTGCATTTTTGAGTTTGTTTACTTTGCCAGACCTGACTCCATTATTGACAATATATCAGTCTACAAATCTCGCCTCAGGATGGGTGAAAAGCTTGCACAAAAAATCAAGTCGAAGTGGACTGATGAAAAAATAGATGTTGTGATGCCTGTTCCAGATACATCGAGGACTGCTGCTCTTCAATTGGCCAACGAATTAGACGTGAAGTATCGAGAAGGGTTCATTAAGAATCGTTATATTGCCAGGACATTCATCATGCCAGGGCAAAAACAAAGAAAAAAATCGGTCCGTCAAAAATTAAGTGCAATCGAGCTTGAATTTAAAGATAAGAATGTGCTTCTAGTTGATGACTCGATTGTGCGTGGAACAACCAGCAAAGAAATTGTTCAGATGGCAAGGTCAGCGGGTGCAAAGAAAGTATTCTTCGCCTCTGCTGCTCCTCCTGTTCGATACCCCAACGTCTATGGTATTGACATGGCAAGCAAGAACGAGTTCATTGCTCATGATAAAACGACAGATGAAGTTTGTGAAGCGATTGGGTCTGATAAGCTAATTTATCAAAATCTTGATGACTTAATTTGGTCCGTCAAACAGGGTAACCCAAGTATAGTAGCTTTTGATTGCTCATGCTTTGATGGCAATTATCTTACCAATGACATTGATAAGCCATACCTCGATAACCTTGCAATAAACAGATCAGATAAAGCCAAAGAAATTGATATCACTAATGAAAGCTCTGAATTGATCTACAATGACGCAGACTAACAAACATAATCATGAAAGATAAAAGTTTTAAAACAAAATCAGTACGCGAAGGCCAGAAGTCTTCCAACGAGCAAGAGCACTCGGCTGCAATTTTCTTAACGTCGAGCTTCCGGTTTGACAGTGCCGAGCAGGCCGCTGAGCGATTCGACACGAACAAAGGCAACGTCTACTCTAGGTTTACCAACCCAACGGTTGAATCTTTTCAAAATAAACTAGCTGCATTAGAGGGAGCTGAAAAGTGTCAGGCGACAGCTACTGGGATGTCCGCCATCTTTTCAACGATCATGACGATTCTCAAGCCAGGAGAGCACATGGTCGCCTCTCGATGCATGTTCGGAACAACCATAGTCCTTCTCAACAGCATTATTGAAAAATTTGGAATTAAAGTTACTTTTGTAGACTTGCCCGATCTAGACGAATGGGAAAAAAGTATCCAAAAGAATACCAAATTATTTCTTTTGGAGACTCCTTCGAACCCTTTGGGAGAAGCTGTAGATATTGAAAAACTCTCAGCAATATCAAAGAAAAATGACATTGTTCTTGCGGTTGATAATTGCATCATGTCGCCTGCTCTTCAAAGGCCATTATCACTGGGTGCTGATCTGGTAATACATTCAGCTACAAAATATATTGATGGACAGGGTAGATGTCTCGCAGGCGCAGTTGCCGGAAATGCTTCTATTGTTAATGAAATTGGCTCGTTTAACAGAAGCACAGGCCCTACTCTGAGTCCCTTTAATGCTTGGGTAGTCTTAAAAGCCTTAGAAACACTCAGTCTAAGAATGAAAGCTCATTGTGAAAGTGCTATGAAGCTTGCAAACTGGCTAGTGAATCAAGCATTTGTTGATAAAGTTTACTATCTAGGACTTCAAAATCACCCACATCATGAAATTGCTAAAAAGCAGCAATCAGGATTTGGAGGTATTGTCTCGTTTGAGGTCAAAGGTGAAAAAAAAGAGGCGTTTCGACTTATAAATAATACAAAAATGATTTCTATTACTGCTAATTTGGGTGATGCCAAAACCACGATTACTCATCCTTCAACAACAACCCATGTGAGACTTACTGACGAAGAAAAAAGCAAGTCTCACATTTCAGAAAACCTTGTCCGCATCTCGGTTGGACTAGAAAATATCGAAGATATCATTGCTGATCTCAAGCCTTAAGTTGAATTTTGCGCTCAATTCAACTGTGTTAAAATTTATCGAGAGCTTAAACTAACAGACTTTATGAAGCAAAACAGCTATTCCTATGAAGATTTAATCCGATGCGGTAAAGGTGAGCTGTTTGGCCCTGGAAATGCACAACTGCCTCAACCTCCAATGCTTATGTTTAATCGAATCACAAACATTAGTGAAAATGGCGGCGACTATGGCAAGGGAGGTATGACTGCTGAACTTGATATCACCAAAGATTTATGGTTTTTTGATTGTCACTTTAATAAAGACCCAGTAATGCCTGGCTGCTTGGGAGTTGATGCAATGTGGCAGTTAGTTGGCTTTTATCTAGGCTGGTTAGGTGGTCCAGGCATGGGTCGTGCTCTAGGCTCTGGACAAATTAAGTTTACTGGTCAAGTTTTACCAACAAACAAAAGGGTTACTTACAATGTAAGTCTTTCAAGAGTTATTGCAAGAAAACTGTATATGGGGATCGCTGATGCTACCATGGAGGTTGATGGCAAAACTATTTATGAAGCAACAAACCTAAAAGTTGGCTTGTTTACTGATACTTCAACATTCTGATGAATAGAGTAGTTGTCACTGGAATGGGTATTGTTAGCAGCTTAGGTGCTAACAAATCAGAAGTGCTGGAATCCCTTAAATCAGCGAAATCTGGAATTGAGTATAGTGAAAAATACAAGGAAATGGGTCTCAGATCCCATGTGCACGGCTCAATTCCCGAAATTGATACCAGTGAAATAATTGATCGAAAGATGCTAAGATTTATGGCCGATGCTGCAATTTATAACGCAACTGC
>CAZEAO010000072.1:0-5421 GCA_964510245.1 uncultured Piscirickettsiaceae bacterium
TATCTCCAAGATTTGCCACTACAATTCTAATACGATTTCTATTTAAATTAATCTCAATCTCGTCAGACATATTAATTAATACCTCTCCTGGAATAAGGACTTCGTTAGGTTGTTCATCATTATCTGCAGTCTCTTCGATTGGCTGAATAGGATTATGAATAGTAACAAGTTTGGTTCCATCCGGAAAGGTTGCCTCTACTTGGATATCGGAAATCATTGTATCCACTCCCTGCATAACATCATCTATTGTCAACAACTGTCTACCATATGACATTAGTTCTGCCACACTTTTACCATCACGTGCACCCTCCAATACAGCCGAAGAAATATAAGCGATGGACTCTGGATAATTTAACTTAACCCCTCTTTCTTTGCGTTCTCGCGCCAATAAGGCTGCAGTAAATAACATTAATTTATCTTTTTCTCGAGGTGTTAAATCCATATTTACTCCCTTAAAAAGTTATGTTGCCCAAATCCTAGGAATCGAGGCCTCTCTATCAAAAACCAATGGCCTTATTTTTTGCCAAATCTCCCTAAAAAAATCTTGAACTAGATGAGTTTTTCTGGCGAGACATCTAATGATAACAATGTCTTCTATCTGGGTTGCTCCAAAAACACAATCATCGCCAGAAAATTGATTTGAACGAATCATATCTAATGCCTCTTTACTAGCATTACTAATGATAAATGTTCCATAAACTGGATAACCTCTGAGACCAACAACATTCTCGAGTTCGGATTCATCAATAACTAATTTATCTAGCAAAATGGGTGACTCATCTCGCCACAACTCGAAACTAAATTCTAACTTTCCAGTATTAAATGACTCATTAATTACTGGCCTACCAAGGCAGTGAATTTCCCAAGCTGCCAATTTTGCACTACCAAATAGGGAAAATTTGGTAGAAAACTTTGATCTAGCACCAGGAAAAATAATAGTTTCCATTGGCAACCATTCAAGAGTACTGTTACTATCTATGTAAAAATTTTGATTAATGATAGAACGTTTATTTCCACTACTACGATAAATCTTTGTAGCACCAGGAGTAGTTATTAAAGCGCCAGATTTAGCATTAGTTTTAATACCAATTGAGATCTGATCACCACCAACTACGCCACCTGGTGGATGCAATATATACAGATGACACAATCCTTGTTCCGGGTAAAAAGGGCGTTGGATAGCGAGCGGTCCTATGTGCTCTCTTTTTGATAGAAAAGTTTTAGATTTACTGGCAGAAAAGTTTAATTCTAATTTAGCGACCCACCCCTGTTGGTTAGTGTTACTCATAAAGCTTGCCTATTATTCAAACGGTAGCATCATTTATTTTCTTTTTGCTTTTTCATCGATAGAGTCACAATAAATAAAAGAGTTGTTAATATGATTATGACGCTCGCTAAGTGGGATACATTTTTTGCTTCATGTATGTAACCAAGGAAGTGGTTATACGATTCATGGGCAAATATTGGCTTTGCGAATAATAAAAATAATATTGTGGGAATATTAGTGATTCTAAATCTTCTAAACATTTTCATGCTCTCCTCTATACGGTTAAATATTTTTTAATCAACTTATCATCTAATTCCGTCATTAAACCGGAATAGACATTTGAGCCCCTATCAAGTATAGCAAACTTGTCAGTAACTCTTCTAGCGATTGGTAATTTCTGTTCTACTAGAATTACAGTAACGCCTCTATCTGTATTTAATTTTCGAATAATATCACAAATTTCATTAACAACATTTGGCTGTATCCCTTCAGTAGGCTCATCTAAAATCAATAACTTTGGATCAATAACCAGAGCTCTACCAATCGCTAACTGTTGTTGTTGTCCGCCTGATAAATCTCCACCTCGACGTTCAAGCATGTCTTTCAATACAGGAAAAAGCTCGAAAATAAATTCCGGTATCACTTTAGATTTATCTTTTCTTGCGGGCAAACCGATTTTTAAATTTTCTTCAACAGTTAATAGTGGGAAGATTCTTCTTCCTTGAGGAACGTAACCAATTCCCATTGATGCTCTCCTTTCAGAAGGACTTTTAGAGATATCAATACCCTGAAAATTAATAGATCCACTTTTAGCTGGGATTAGCCCCATCAAACATTCAACAAGAGTAGTTTTGCCAACACCATTTCGCCCCATCACTGCTATACAATCGCCCTCAAGCACATTAAGGCTTAAATCTCTGAGAGTGTGACTTTGCCCATAATATTGATTTAAATTATTAATTTCAATCATTCTATTCACCCAAATACACTTCTACAACTTTTGGATCATTCTGAATTTCATTCATATCTCCTTCAGCCAAAACCTTTCCTTGATGTAACACAGTAATAGGACTTTGAAGTGCCCTTACAAAATCCATATCATGTTCTACAACAATGATAGTATGCTTATCTTTTAGGGCGATTAGAAGCTCAACGGTTTTATCCATCTCTTGGTGTGTCATTCCTGCAGCAGGCTCATCAATCAAAAGGAGTTGAGCATTCTGCATTAATAACATGCCGATTTCTAACCACTGTTTTTGACCATGAGAAAGTGATCCGGCAGGCTCATTACTCAAATCCGTAAGATTAATTTTTTTCAAAACCACTTTTATTGACCCATCTTCTAAACGATTTGGTTTTGCAAATAATGTTGGAAAAACACGCTTATCTGTATCCATGGCCAATTCTAAGTTTTCAAAAACTGTTAAGTTTTCAAAAACTGTAGGTTTTTGAAACTTTCTGCCAACACCTGCTCTTGCAATTTGATCTTCAGAATGAAGTAATAAATTAAAGTTCTGACCAAGCCATGCAGAACCTGAATCAGGACGAGTTTTTCCGGTAATAATGTCCATCATGGTAGTCTTACCTGCACCATTGGGTCCAATAATACAACGCAACTCATTTTTCATAACATATAAATTGAGTGCATCAATTGCCTTAAAGCCATCAAAACTAACTGAAATATCTTCTAAATAAAGAACCACGTTTTTATTTAAATTAACACTTCGTTTAGGTGGCTCTCTTTCAAAGAATTCACGCATTTTATCTATCATTATTTTGCGCTCCTATATTTGCTTAGTAATCCTGCAATGCCTTTAGGCAGGAATATTGTCACCACTATAAATAAGCCGCCCAGAGCAAATAACCAAATCTCAGGCATAGCACTTGTCAGAAAAGTTTTAGAGTAGTTCACCAACAAGGCACCAATGACACCGCCATACAGCGTATACCGACCACCAATAGCAACCCAGACAACTATTTCAATTGAATTAATTGGTGAAAACTCTCCAGGATTAATGATGCCAATTTGAGGCACATATAAAGCACCTGCTATACCTGCCAAAACAGCTGAAATTGTAAACATAAATAACTTAACGTTTTCAACTCGATAACCTATAAATCTAAGCCTATCTTCAGCATCTCTAATCGCAACAGCAACTCGTCCTAGACGTGAATTAGTGATTGACCGACTCATTAAATAACCTGCAGCTAAAGCAACTGATGATGCAACGAATAAGCCTGCACGAGTACTATCGAGCTTTAAACTAAACCCTAGGATATCTTTAAAGTCAGTCAGTCCGTTATTACCTCCAAAACCCAATTCATTTCTGAAGAATGCCAGCATTAGAGCATAAACCATGGCTTGCGTCATAATTGAAAGATAAACGCCAGTAACTCTAGAGCGAAACGCAAACCAACCAAATATAAAAGCCAGCATTCCTGGAAGAAGCATCACTATAATTACTGCAAACCAAAATTGATCAAAACCGTACCAAAACCATGGAAGCTCTTTCCAATCAAGAAAAACCATAAAATCAGGTAGTATTGGATCTCCATAAACACCTCTATCGCCAATTTGCCTCATAAGATACATACCCATCGCATAGCCACCTAGCGCAAAAAATGCACCATGTCCAAGACTTAAAATACCAAGGTACCCCCAAACTAGGTCAACGGCTACTGCCAATAATGCATAAGTTAAGTATTTACCTAAAATAGTCACTGTATAAGAAGAGATATGAAAAGGATTTTCTGAAGGTAGTGCCAAATTAAGTATTGGCACTATAACTGTCACTGCCAACAGAATCGACAAAAATATCTTGCCCCCGGTATCATTCCCTAGGATACGAAAAAGTAACATTAATTAACCTCCGCAGATCTTCCTTTTTGAGGGAAAAGCCCTCTGGGTCTCTTCTGAATAAATAATATAATGAATATTAATATTAAAACTTTAGCTAGAACTGCGCCTGCCCAAGGCTCCATAAACTTGTTAATTACACCCAGACTAAATCCACTGATTAAGGTACCCCACAAATTTCCAACTCCGCCAAAGACGACCACCATGAATGAATCAATAATATAAGCCTGGCCCAGATTCGGACCAACGTTTGTTAATTGAGACAATGCTACACCAGCAATGCCTGCAACTCCTGATCCTAATCCAAATGTCATTGCGTCAACCCAATTTGAACGCACCCCCATTGCACGCGCCATGCTTCTGTCTTGCGAGACCGCTCGTACTTGCAAACCTAGTGATGTTTTCTTCAAAACTATAATGAGCCCAGCAAAAACAATTAAGCAAAAAACAACAATATATAAACGGTTCCAGGTCAATGATAAAATTCCATTTATCTCCAAAGCGCCAGACATCCATTCTGGCGTTGCGACAGAGCGATTTAGCGGAGAAAATATGGTGCGAACTATTTGTTGCAGCACTAAACTAACTCCAAATGTTGCAAGCAAAGTCTCTAATGGCCTCCCATAAAGATGACGAATAATTCCTCTTTCTATTGCTATTCCAACTAAGCCAGAAACAATAAATGCAGCTGGAATTGCTGCAAATATAGACATGCCGATATGATTGGGCATGAGTAGCTGAATAACATAAGTGGTGTATGCCCCCAACATAATTAATTCGCCGTGGGCCATATTGATTACACCCATTACTCCAAAAGTAATGGCCAAGCCAATTGCTGCAAGAATTAGTACAGAGCCGAAACTTAAACCAAAAAATATAGTTTCAACAGTTTTAAACATTTCTATTCTTGAGTCTATTGTTTCCACTGTCTTTTGTGCCTTCAGTCTGACTCCTTCATCTAAATCATTATCAATTAGCTTCTTGAGTTGAACTTTAACAATAGGCTCCAAATTACCTTCTAGACTCTCAATTGCCTTAAGACGCTCTGACGGGTTATCGCTATTCAAATTGTATATACTGATCACAACAATCATTGAATTTCTTACATCTTCACTTTCCTCTGTTTTAAGCAACAATTGCATCGTGTTAAAGACTTCCTTGCTAATGCTTTTGTATGTACTCTTTACTGCAGCTAATCGGATTGATTCTTCTGGATGAGTTAAGTCTAATAAAGCAAGACTGGTTTTAATTTTTTTACGAATCTTATTGTTAATTTTGATCTTACTAACTTCGCTCT
>CAZEAO010000073.1:0-5248 GCA_964510245.1 uncultured Piscirickettsiaceae bacterium
TTTGCTTTTTAGCTTCCTGAACTAAAATTGAAGCTTCCTTGGTTTTTGCCTCTTCAGCTTCAATTTTTCTTTTAAAAATAAAAACCTTTGAAAAATCCCAGCGGGCGGACATTGGGTTTACTGTAATAAGCTCCCATCCTGCTTTTCCAAAATCATTTAAATTAATTGAGAGGTCAAAATTGGTCATATCCATGTGTGCTTTATACACTTTATACTCCCATTTATCTTCTGCTAAAACTATATTTAGTAAAAGTAAATTAATCATCACTGCTATGAGTAGTTTTTTCATACTAGGATTATATGTCAACTTGAACTAAAGTCCAAATTTCGTTTGATGTGAGGGGGGTGGTTAATTAGTAACCCTAGACAGCTACAAGAGATTGAATTTATTTAACCTGCCTATGATTTATATCTAGGAATCTTTAGTATCTATAAAATCTCACATTTGATACTTGTTGGCACTTCTCTATTAAAGAGTCTTAACACTTTCTCACCAGTAAATATTACATTTACCCCGGGAAAATTATTGCTGAATTGACTAACGGAAATATATGTCTCTCCATCTTTGAAAGAAATTTCAGTCTTCATATCATACACTTTCCAACCTAGCATGTTCGTCTCAGCGTTTCTTAATTTTTCTAAATCATGTAATCCCTTAGAATAACCAACATTTACGTATCCAAGACACCCCAACCCTGAAGTTACTCTATCTTCATCCCAATCATCTGGAATATTGTCTTTATAACATGGTTGTTGCGATATTGTAATAACTGTTACATCAGCCACAAAACACTTTACTTTGATTGGCTCTCCTGGCTCATGCGCGAAAACACTTAAGGTAAAGATAAAAAAAATTGACTGAATAAGTTTTTTCATAATAATAATTACTTTCATTCTTTTGGAATGCCTCCAAGACGACAATCAAATCTTCCTTTAATATTTGAATGGTAAAAACTTCCTTTAGAGGATGAGCTCAACCATCTATTAACAGTAGTGTCTGGCACTCTACAGTAGTGATAATAAGTTCTACCCAATAAAACAATGACATAGCTATGTTGCTGCTGGTGGCAAATCCTATGAACAAAAGAGCTACTAGTATTTGTACAGATAAAATTATCTAAAGACGTATTTCCACGATATTTAACATAGACTGATTCAGCATAAGCCGAACCCATAAAGGCAAGAGATATGAATAAGAGTAGGAGTAGTTTTTGCACTATTAGTTAGCAGTTCCCACTGATACACACATCGTCTTAGTAGTATGTCTCTGATATTATCTTTCCATTCTCATGCCACCAAGTCCACTTGCCATCTTTCTTGCCGTCTTTGAAATTTCCCTCTAATTCCTTCTGATCATGTGCATACCAACTAGTGAACTTGCCATTTTGAACACCATCTTTAAAACTTATCTCAGATTTTATCTTTCCATTCTCATGCCACCAAATCCACTTGCCATGATACTCATCGTCTTTGTAATTCGACTCTGACTCTTTCTGACCATTTGCATACCAAGTAGTCCGTTTACCAACTTTCTTACCGTCTTTGTAATCTATCTCAGACTTTATCTTTCCATTCTCATGCCATATAGTAGACTTCCCATCTAGTATATAGTCTTTAAAATTTATCTCAGACTTTATCTGACCATTCTCATGCCAATCAATCAACTTGAAATCCTCAACACCATAAGAGTTAAATGAAATCAGAATTGAGAATAGAAGTACTAGTAGTTTTTTCATAATAGAGTGATTTTTGAACTAGAAGTTAATTCTACTACTGAAATTAATCAAAAAGTATAGTATTTAACTGAGAACTTACCAATCTTGACAGGGAAGACTCTATCTCTTATCGCTTTATTTGGGTTATACATGAGATTGTTAGACTCAATCTCAATCAATACTATCTTATGTAAGTTGATAAATAAGTTTTCTAATTATTTCAAGATCAGAATGTTTTTTGAGTCCTGTTTTATTCAAGAGTAAATATTACATTAAAATTCAAAGTTTTGCCTAAATGGAACCATTGAAGAACGAGAAAACCCATTTTTAAGATAAAAACGATGGGCATCTTGATTATCATCATCAGTAAGTAAGGTAATTCGTTGGCAACCTCTCTTTTTCGCAAAATTAAGTGCATATGATAGGAGTTTTGAACCTATTCCGCTATTTCTGTATTCAGGCAAAACTACAAAATCTTCAAGATTTCCTACCCTTCCACCCAGTGCGGTAGAGATTGTATAGAGAATATTCACCATTCCTATTACTTTATCAGATTCTCGAACTACTAAAATTACTCCAATATCTTCATTATTTAGAATCTTGCTTAATCCTCTTCCTTGTAATTCATAGTCAGGCGTGAATTCTGCTTCTTGGCTAAACAATTCGTCTAGTAGAATACAAAGTTGTGGTATATCGGCTAAAGTAGCCTGGTCAATTTTCATATCACTACCCAACCCAAATAAATGCTAACCATTACAAAGACAAAGGTTAGAACTATCATCTTAAGAAGATAGTTCATACTAAGATTATAAGTCAACTTGGACTGAAGTCCAAATTTCGTTTGATGTGTGAGGGAGGGTGGTTTTTGACTTACTCTTTTTTGTAATTTCACTCCAGTTGCTTCTGACCATTCTTATGTCTTTATTTCTGTGATACATGAGACTCAATCATTCTCACTTTAAAAAAATTCTTCATTTAATTGCTTTATTTCATCCCAATACTGACGAGTAGTTAGCCAATTATTTATAGTTTCTTTCATAATTTTCTTAGTTTTATAAATCGGCAAATTATAATCTTGTCGCAAATCATAATCAGAAGGTATGGCAAGATCAAAAAATTCCCACGCTAAATCAATACGCCCTTCTCGAACCAAGTCAACAAATATCCTCATAAATCCAAGTTGATAAATGTCATTTAGCATAAATTTTTGGTACACAGTTTCCAAGTTAGATAATTGATAATGTGATTTAATTTTGTTAAATTGCCACTCCCAATCTTCATCCGCTGCAACTGTTTCTTCAGGTTCAAAGACATAATTAGTTATTAATAAATTAATTTGTTGTGCTAGATCATAAATCTCCTGAATATCTTCTTCAATATAAATCTTTAGATCAATTTTCATTTTTTCAACTGCTGGAACAAAATGATTATCAACAAGCTTCATTGTAATAGGGTAATAAACAATATTAGCCATTGATGGGAGATCAGGTGGGAGGGTTGTCACTCCAATATCAACAAAAATTTGCTTCAGGTCATTTGTGTAAATCCCCTTATTTGAATAACTTAATGGGCCAATTGACAAAACTTTGTGAAAGTTAGGTTTAGCACTAAATAGATGGAAATAATTATATCTTCCCCCTTTTGTTTGAAGTACTAAGTAGGGAATAGTAAATGAAGAAGGATCTAGTAGAATAGCGTTACCATAATGACCCTCATAATCATCAAAAATATTTTCAAGCACAATAGTGCCACTTGAATCTTTGACGATTGTATCTATATCCCAAGAAGCACCTTTCCAACTTGCTTGCACGCCACAATAAGGCTGATTACCACATAGGTGTCCAGTGGCAGATTTTAAATTTTTAAAAAACTCTATTTGGTACTCACCAAACTGGCAGATGCCAGTAGATGCAACAATAAAACCAAAAGAATCGAGATCATATTCACCTACCTCACTATAGGTAGGATCACACGTTAGAGATAAATTACTGTTTATAGAATAAAGATCGTCTGCTTTTGTTGAAAGACTTGTTAAGAGGAGGAGGATTAGTAGTTTCTTCATAATAGAGTCTTTTTTGAACTAGAAGTTAATTCTACTACTGAAGTTAATCAATAAGTATAGTATTTGATTGATATTAATTGTAGAATATATATAGTTCAAAATAATATAAGGTTTTTTCTATGGATAAATATATTTATGGATTTGGAGATAAAGTCTGTTCAATTTTGGATACAGTTGGATTAAATAAATTCAATGATATGATTGGGTGTAATCCTTATGACAACTATAGCATCGGATTATTTGCAGGTATGATCATAATTTTTTCTTTGACAGGCGGAGGTTTTTTTGGTTTTATAAGTAGCGAAGATTAAAACAAGTTTAAGACTGTTAGTCTCTATCTCAATAGTAAATTCTAAGCAGGGTATTAGTCCCTGTAAACTAGAACAAACAAATCTACTCCACCGTAATGGATTGAATATGGAAAAAACCTTTTTTGAATCTGTAATCCTATGTCTAGAATTCACTATTGAGATTCAATCTAACAAACTCATATATCACAAAGAATACACCAAACGACAACAGATCATTTATATGTTCTGATTAAACATCTTCACGATAATGAGGGTGGGGTTATCGAAAAATATCAAAGTGGTTGAATCGGAGTGGTATAAAGACCCATACAGGGAGGAACTAGTTCTCTTCATCAGTTATCTCAGTCTTAAAGAGAAAACACGAATATGATCTAAGGATTGGGCAGATAAGAAATTAATATTACTCAAGTAAGATCTTAAAGTTTGAGGTTAATTACTACATTTTTGATTGATTCCAGTAGTAGAATTAACACATAAATTAAGAAAGACTTTAGTACGAGACAACAAAATAAATGAAAAAAGTACTCATACTTCTATTCTCTGTAATGCTTTCCTTTAACTCTTATGGTGATTGGAAATTTCATAGTTCTTCATTAGAAGGCGATACATTCCACTTACACACTGACTCAATTAAACAAGATGGTAGGTATGTATATTTTTGGTATTTAAAGAGTTATCTTATGCCAAATAAATTTGGAGATTTTAGTGCTAAAGTATATGCTCAAGGAGATTGTAGTAATAATCGGTTGAAATATTTAACGTATGTTTGGTATAAACAACCTATGGGTAAAGGATTGGGCGAAAGATCGGATGAAGAAAGTGAATGGGAGTACCCAACTCCTGAATCAATAGGTATAGATTTGTTAAATGATGTATGTAACAGTTAAGTCTTTATATAAATTAATTTGCACATATTTATATGGTTCAATTAAGTAAGGGTAGCGATCAAGATTTTTTTCAATTTCTTTAAGAATTTCCTCTTCAGTCATATAATCCAACAAACTGTCGCCAATGCTCATTCCTTCAATCTGAAAGTCTGAAAGTCTGAAAGTCTGAAAGTCTGAAAGTCTGAAATATCATCTGCAAAAACAGAGGGTGAATAAAAAAAGAATGAGAATAGAAGTATGAGTAGTTTTTTCATACTATGATTATATGTCAAC
>CAZEAO010000074.1:0-5017 GCA_964510245.1 uncultured Piscirickettsiaceae bacterium
AAGTTCCAAGTCCCTGTGAATCGCTTTTGCCGCTTTACTAAAGCTGGCATTAAACAAATTGATTATAAGGATGTGGACACCCTACTAAAAAATATCGATGAGAGTGGAAAAATTACTCCATCAAGAATCACTGGTACCTCAGCAAAGTTTCAAAGACAATTAACGACTGCAATCAAAAGAGCTAGATTCTTGGCACTGATTCCTTACACCGATAAACACAAAAAATAGGAGGCCTTATGAAAGTAATTTTATTGGAAAAAAATGAAAAACTAGGCAACCTTGGAGACATTGCAAATGTCAAATCTGGATATGCTAGAAACTACCTAATTCCTCAAGGCAAAGCTAAACCTGCAAATAAAGCTAACATGGCAATCTTTGAAACACTACGTGCAGAACTTGAAGCTAAAGAAGCTGCTACACTCTCAGATGCAGAGACTAAAGAGACTGCTATGAAAGATGTTGTTTGCACCATTTCAGCAAATGCTAGTGAAGAAGGAAAACTATATGGCTCAGTTAGTCCTGCTGATATCGCTGAAAACCTTCTTGAACAAGGTTTTGAAGTTGAAAAAAGAGATATTAATATGCCAGAGGCTATCAGAAATACTGGCGAATATGAAATTACAGTTTCACTTTATGCTGAGATTGTTGTTCCAGTAAAAATTATAGTTATTGCTGCAACTGAAACAGAATAAGTTCATCCAATTCACATAAGTGAGTTAAAATAAAAAGCCCTCCTCGAGGGCTTTTTATTTTTCTGTATCATCATAATGGATATTGATAACGCAAAAATACCACCTAATTCAGTGGACTCAGAACAGTCCGTTCTAGGTGGTTTATTGTTACACAATGATTCTTGGGACAATGTGGTCAATATTCTTGGTGCTGATGACTTTTACCAGACCTCTCATCGCATTATATATGATGCAATTGTTACTCTTCTAGAGCATGACAAGCCTGCTGACATCCTTACAGTAAAAGAGCAAGTAATAAAGTCTCATGATGAAGACTCAATTGGAGGTTTTGCATACCTAGCTCAGATAGCAGAAAACACTCCGAGCGTATCTAATATTGAAGCCTATGCAAAACATGTCAGAGAGCTTTCAATCTATAGGCAGCTGACAAAAATTGGAAAAGAGTTGGCTGATACTGCTTTCAATCCCAAAGACATTGAAGTTAATGAATTACTTGATTTATCAGAAAGAAAAATTTTTGAAATAGCAGAACAAGTAAGTCGAAACAAACAAGAGATAACTAACGTCAAGGATATCATTAAAGATGTTGTTAATCGTGTTCATGAGATGCAAGAATTGAAAGGCTTAAAAGGTACTGAAACTGGCTTCTCTGAACTTGATAAATTAACATCAGGACTTCAAAATGGAGACTTAATTATTATTGCTGGGAGACCAAGTATGGGCAAAACGGCTCTCTCAATGAACATTGTTGAACATATAGCAATTCATAACTCTACGCCTGTAGCAGTTTTTAGTTTAGAAATGCCGACTGAACAATTAGTCATCAGGATGATTTCATCTTTTGGAAGAATTGACTCCAGTAAACTCCGCGACGGTGACATGTCTGAGATTGACTGGAATAGCTTTAATCATGCAGTTCGAGCATTTGAAGAGAACACGATTTTAATTGACGAAACTCCATCAATTACACCTACAGAAATTAGAGCTAAATGCAGAAGACTTAAGCGAAGATACCCAGATCTTGGGCTTATTATGGTTGATTATCTCCAGCTCATGACGGTTCATGGAAAGTCAGAAAATATAGTTCAAGAGATCTCAGAGATTTCTCGCTCATTAAAATCCCTAGCAAAAGAAATCAACGTCCCTGTCATTGCAATATCGCAGCTAAACCGAGGTGTTGAATCAAGAACAAAAACAGGTAAAGGCAGAATTCCACAGATGGCCGACTTAAGGGAGTCTGGGTCAATTGAGCAGGATGCTGACATTATTGGATTCATTTATAGAGATGAAGTCTATCATGATGATACGTATACCAACCCAGAAGAAGTAGGAAAAGCTGATCTGAGAATCTCAAAACATCGAAATGGAGCCACTGGCAATATTAAGCTTGCTTTTGTTGGACAATATTCAAGATTTGAGGATTTAGCTTTTGATGACAGGTTTCAAGGCGTCAACGATGAGCAAATGGATGCTTCATACGTTAATAATATAACAAATTTTGATCAAGGTGATTTTTAGAATTCAAGAAATTTAGATAATTTCAAATAGATTTATTATGAACCTAGTAAGTCAAATATCAAAATGTTGGATTGATAATGAATGATGAATTACAAACTAAGCTGATTTACAAAAAAGATAGAGTGACATACTCGAGCTTATCAGAGATTTTTGAGATTAACTTTATAAAAATATTCAGACTTATTCCTTTACTACCTTCAATAAAAGAAGATTATATTGGAATTAAAAGCACATCAAATGATCTTCATCTTATCTGTCATGAAAAATCTCCTTATACTGGAACTTATACACTTACTCACAAAATTAATTCGTTGGCAAAGGTTATTAGTCGTCCTGACATAAGTTTCAAAATATATTTTGATGCAAAGCTTTTAGAGGTTACTTCAATTTGTAAAGAAACAAAAATAAACTCTTTCCATCCGTTCATTAATAACTGCAGTGACTTATCTTTTCAACTAGAACTCAATGTTTTCATGCTTAGATGGCTTGATTACTGTCTAGATATGTACAATGGAGCAGAATGGTTAAAGAGAAAATAAAATCGAAAAATAGTAAACTAGTCATTGCAATCTCCTCAAGAGCATTATTTAACCTTGATCACTCTCATAAAATCTTTAAAGAAGAAGGTATTGAAGCCTATGCAAATCATCAACAGAAAAATGAACATGTCATTTTAGAGCCCGGAGTAGGATTTTCTTTAGTAAAAAAATTACTCAAACTTAATGGTAAAAAAACACCTATTGATGTCATTCTTCTCTCCAGAAATAGTGCTGATACTGGACTTAGAATTTTTAATTCGATAGAACATTATGGTCTTAATATTTCTAGAGCTGCTTTTACCCGTGGAGAGAGCACTCACCCTTTTGTTGGAGCCTTTGAAGCCGACTTATTTCTTTCAAGTAACTATAACGATGTTCAAAAAGCTCTTCAATCTGGCTATGCTGCCGCTTCGATTGTAGAGTCTAAGTCTAATAGCAGTCACCCATCTCAGTTAAGAATAGCTTTTGATGGCGATGCAGTTATATTCTCTGACGAAGCTGAAAGGATTTTCCAGGAGAAAGGACTTGAAGCATTTCATGAGAATGAAATTCTATCAGAAAAAATTGAGCTTAAAGCAGGACCATTTAAATCATTTTTAGTATCCCTTCAAAAAATCCAATCAACATTCCCCGAGGAAAATAACCCTATCAGGACAGCTTTAGTTACTGCAAGGTCTGCCCCATCTCACAAAAGAGTTATACATACTATGCGTGAATGGGGTATCCGTATCGATGAATCATTTTTTCTTGGCGGACTTGAAAAAGGCGTTTTTTTAAGGCAATTTGATGCAGATATTTTTTTTGATGATCAGCAGCAACATTGCGATTCTGCTTCACAATATGTTCCAACAGGTCACGTACCAAGCGGGATAAAAAACAGTTAGAGTATATTTAGAACTTGGTTATTGCAAGGGCTCAACGTCAAATATAATTGGTAAAATACCTGTAATTAAATATAGAGTTTATTGATGTCGAAAAAAATTCAAGCTATTCGTGGAATGAATGATCTTCTTCCTGCAGATTCAAACATATGGAGTTTTTTGGATAGCACTATCAGCAATCTTCTTCTGTCCTACGGATATAAATACTGCCGCACTCCTAACGTGGAGAGTACAGAAACTTTTTCAAGGGCCATTGGGGAAGTAACAGATATTGTTGAAAAAGAAATGTATACCTGGAAGGATAATAATGGAGACTATTTAACCTTAAGACCTGAAGGAACAGCAGGTGTAGTTAGGATGATGATTGAGCATAATTTACCAAGAGAAGGTATACAAAAAGTTTTTTACAATGGCCCAATGTTTAGGCATGAGCGCCCTCAAAAGGGAAGGTATCGTCAATTCCATCAGATTGGTGCTGAGGTTTTTGGGGCATCTAATGCCAAAATTGATGCTGAACTTATTTCTATTACCGACTCCCTTTGGAAGTCATTAAATATCAGTGCTCATCTTGAAATTAACTCTCTTGGTTCAGCAGATAGTCGTTCATCATATCGAGAAACATTAACAAAATATTTTAATGATAATAAGGACAAGCTCGATGAGGATAGCATAAGAAGACTGAATACAAATCCATTGAGAATTCTTGATAGTAAAAATAAGGACTTAAAAACTTTAATTTCTAATGCACCTAGAATGATTGACTGTCTTGATAGTGAATCTAATGATCACTTTAATACTTTAAAAGTTTATCTAGATCAACTTGAGATTCCATATGAGGTTAATCCAAAACTTGTTAGAGGCCTAGACTACTACAACCGAACAGTTTTTGAATGGGTCTCAAATGATCTTGGCTCCCAAGGAACAATTTGTGGTGGTGGCAGATACGACGGTTTAGTTGAAAAAATGGGAGGTAATCCGACACCTGCAATTGGATTTGCAATGGGCTTAGAGAGAATTGCCTTACTCATTCATGACAAATCGAATCAACTAATTACTAACAGGCCTCACCTTTATTTTGTGTCTATGGGTGAAAGTGCTCATATTGAATCAATGAAACTTTCAAAAAAAATCCTTGAAATGCTGCCAAATATTACAATTACAAATGACATATCTATAGGCACATTAAAAAGCCAATTGAAAAAAGCAAACAAATCTGATGCTGACTTCGCAATGATTCTCGGAGAAGAAGAATTATTGAATAGCGTAATTAGTATTAAACCACTAAAAGGCCAAGGAGTTCAGAAATCAATTGAACTTGAGGGTATCATTCAACATCTTCAGGAGATATTATGAAAAACTTTATAGAAATTAGCGATTCAGAAGAAGA
>CAZEAO010000075.1:0-4986 GCA_964510245.1 uncultured Piscirickettsiaceae bacterium
AAGCTTCAGACATTACAAATATCTGAGTTAATTGGTTTAAAAGAATTGGATTTGGACCTTCAGTTACTACTTCAACAGTGTGATCATCAATTGCTGTTGCTGATTTAACGCTTTTAATTAAATCAACCATATCAGATGGAGCAGTCTTTGCTCTATTGATACTAAAAGCAACATCACCTGCTGTCAGCCATGATCCATCATGAAACTTCACACCCCTACGAAGGTTAAATACCCATGTATCATCAGCTGTTGCCACCCATGACTCTGCAAGCTGAGGAAGTATTTCCATGTTAATACCTGGAGTTACCAAGCCTTCATATACTTGACGAGAAACCATGTGTGTTGGCCCTTCGTTTTGCGCGTGCGGATCAAGTGTTAAAGAATCACCAGGCATCGACCATTTAATAGTATTGGCTAAAGCTGATGAAAAAACACCCATGAGCAGCACTGACAAAACAATGCTTAAAGTTTTTTTCATTATATTTCTCCTTTTGTGTATGTCTAGATGTTAGACACAAATTACTAAACAAAAAAAACCAACTAACAAAACGTTTGTTGGTTTACACTCACTATATAGTATGGAAAAACCTAGGTCAAGAAGTTTTTCTTGAAAAATCAATCATTGGATAATTAAGAGTCAGATCTTCTGGCAAGTTTTTTTATTATTAAAACAATTCCAGCTAGAATAAAAACTAGAAGATAGTCAATTACTGGAATTCTTAAAATTTCA
Source organism: uncultured Piscirickettsiaceae bacterium (assembly GCA_964510245.1). GTDB lineage: Bacteria > Pseudomonadota > Gammaproteobacteria > PS1 > Pseudothioglobaceae > Pseudothioglobus. The sequence continues at coordinate 731 of CAZEAO010000075.1, forward strand.
TGGATCTGGCTCCAACCTCTTTCTGAATAAATTGCGATTAAGGCAATTAAAAACAATCCAGCAATAACCCATCTTATAAGCTTTGATAGGCCAAGTCCATGCATCTGGGTAACTATGAACATAGTTAAAAATCCAAAAAGAAACATTGGCCAAAATTCTTGTCCAGCAATCAATGCAACAACAACGCCATGAAACAAAACCAAAATCTCTAGGGTAAGTGTCCACCAGCGGTTTGTATGAACCCGTGTAAAAATAAATCCAGCTTGAATCATTAACAAGAAGGTATAGAAAAAACCAAATAAATGGCCCCATGTAGTTTCCATTGGATGAAACCAGAAGGTATAAACGACTGCCCAAGAAAAATAGTATCCATGGTATCTAATAAGAAATGGTCTGATTCCAATAAATTTTTTGCCTCCAGAGCCAAAAAATAAACCCCTTCTGGGAGCTTCAATCATTAAGACAATTACTAGTAAAAGAATGACTGAGGCTTGTGAAGAAAATACAGATACATTTTGCGCAAGTCCGTCATACCAGAGGGCAGTTTGAAGATAATGCAGAGCGCCAAATGCCGCTGTTCCGCATAGTGCAATCCAGTTGATTGCTTGCAACTTGGTTCTATCTTGGAGTTTGTCACGATTCTTTTGTGCCCAAACTATAACACCCCATATGAAAAGCTGATGAGCTAAATATCCGCCCCAAGCTGTTGCTTGAGATGCAAAATTAGGATCAGAAAGTTTCCAAAAATACCAGGCTGCACCTTGATCAGGTAGTAATGTTATTTGGTCAAGCTGAGGTTGAAGCAGGAGGATACTCGCGGTGGCGAGTGCAGCGATAATGACCGCAAGAGACCAGACTTTGTTTAACATAGGTTAGATTATATACATTTGTATTAACTTGAAGCACAGAGGCTTGGGTCCCAAAACTCGTTTTCGATATCACCCATCGAAAAAAGTAATCCAACTATATCAGTAAACAAAAACTTTTCAATATCACCGACCGCCATAATATATTGGCCAGTATTTGTATCATTAAAAACTTTGATATAGTAAGTCCCTGCTTTATATATTCGATCAGAGAGAAAGTTTTTGCCTATTTCTGGGCCGTTCCAGTACCATTGTTTTCCGTACTCTTCATACCAAGGTGTCCATTCAAAGTTTTCCCCGTCGGCTAAATCAATTCTATGGAACTCTGAGTCTAAGACTTCAAATGAGAATATTCTCTCTAGAGTGCATTCGCCAATTTTGGCAGCTAAAATTCCTGCATAGAAGTCAAAGTCAATATCGGATTGTATTCGATAATAATGTGGGTCGCCTGTGAGGGTCGAGTAGATTGCTTTTGATATCTCAGGCTCTTCAATTTCATAAGGCGCATCTGGGGGGTAAGCAGAGTTTTCGTTAAGTACCGGCTTATGAGCAAAAGCCTGAGAAAACAAAAACAAAAATGTGACTGTAGCAACGTATTGTTTCATCATGAGGAGACAATAAACATAAACAAGAGTTAATTCCCTTTTAAATTAAATGGTTATATTTGAATTCAAAGCACCTTGACTAGTTGACGTCTGGCTCAATTGGTTCTGGGGCCAAAACATCTCGATTTCCTGCGCTATTCATGGCACTAACAATTCCACTTGCTTCCATGTCTTCGATAATTCGAGCGGCACGATTATAGCCAATTCTCATCCTTCTTTGAAGGCTTGATATTGATGCTCTTCTAGTTGAAGTCACTATCTGCACTGCTTCATCAAAGAGCGGATCAAGCTCGCCACCGCTATAGCCCGGTTCCCTGTCTCCTATCGGTTCTGATTTTGGGTTTAGTATGCCATCGAGGTAGTTAGGGCTGGAGTTCTGTTTTAGATGTTTGACTACTCTTAATATTTCACTGTCTTCTACAAAGGCGCCATGAACTCTTGTCAAATGAGAAATTCCTGGAGCCATATAAAGCATATCACCCATACCTAGAAGTTGTTCTGCTCCTGCCTGATCTAGAATAGTTCTGGAATCAGTTTTTGAAGAAACTTTGAATGAAACTCGCGTCGGTATGTTGGACTTGATAAGACCGGTTATAACGTCAACACTTGGTCTTTGCGTTGCAACAATAAGATGTACTCCTGCGGCACGCGCCTTTTGCGCAATTCGAACAATAAGGCCTTCGACGCGCTTTGATTTAGCACGGTCTTCTTGTGCTAGGGCTCCCAGCATGTCTGCGTACTCATCAATAACTATGACAATGAGCGGAAGCGCTTCAAGCTCGGGATGCTCTTCACCTTCTTTTGCAGTATCTGGATTAAAAGACGGGTCCAAAAGAGGTTTGCCGGCTTTTTTAGCGCGGCGTTGCTTTTCGTTAAAGGAATCTATATTTCTAACACCAAACTGTGCCAGAAGGCTATATCGTCTTTCCATTTCATTGACAGACCACCATAGAGCGCTTGCAGCTTCGTTCATGTTTGTAACAACAGGAGTTAGAAGATGAGGTATTTCTGCATAAGAGGCAAGTTCAACAATTTTAGGGTCAATCATGATTAGCCTGACCTGCTCTGGAGAGGCTTTATACAAAATACTCAAGATAATAGCATTGAGCCCCACAGATTTGCCCATTCCGGTAGCACCTGCGACCAATAAGTGAGGCATTTTTGCTAGGTCAACAACAACCGGTAGGCCGTTGATGTCTTTGCCAAGACCCATAGACAGAGTTGATCTTGCTTTCGTAAATGCCTCGCTTGAGAGTATCTCCTTAAGGCCAATCATTTCACGATTGTTATTAGGTATTTCAAGTCCGATGACAGGCTTTCCAGGAATGACATCAACAATACGAACACTCTCAACTAATAGTGCTCGAGCTAGGTCTTTGTTAAGATTCATAATTTGGCTCACCTTAATTCCTGGTGCAAGAGATATTTCGAATTGAGTAACAACAGGGCCAGGCGTTACCGCAGTAATTGTGACATCAAAACCAAAATCTTTGAGCTTGATTTCAACTTGTTGGCCCATTTCTACTAGGAATTCTTCTGTATAGCCTAAACCAGAATTATCAACATCGTCCAGCAATGATAGGTCTGGAAGCCCTCCAGAAGAGCCTGCTTTAAAGAGGTTGCTACTTGGTTCTTTTTGAGACTTGTCTGCTTTTTTTGGCTTTGCGGTCTTTTCTTTCTTGTCTTGTTTTTTAGTATTGTTCGGTTTTGAGTTTTCTTGGGTCGCAGCCTCTTGAGGGGTAGGTATTTTAGAGCTATTAATTTCAGGCACAGGCTTTTCTGTTTTGGTTTTTGAAGGTACTTTTTCCTTGTTAATTCGGTTAGTGAACAATGTGCTGCCAATGTTTTTCCAAGAGGCGCTCGTTGCGATGCTAAGGGAAACCAATATGATAGCAATATAAATTAGAAGCGATGAAGCACCAAAAACTCCAAAAAAAATATCGTCATGCATAGTTTTTCCAAGTGACCCGCCAAGATTAAATGTATCTTTGACGCCTTTTACTTCAATATCAGTTCTTAGTTGATGCGCAAGAGCAGAAGTAAAGGCCAACATAATAAAATATGCGATTAGGCGCAATATATATATGAGAGGAGTGCTTTTGACCTTGCCTGCATTTTGATGAAAATTATAACCAAGCCATATAAATGAAATTGGGATAATATAACTAACATAACCAAGGGTCCAATTTATCAGAAAGTCGGCAATATGAGCGCCTAAACTCCCTCCTAGGTTTGTTAGATCGCCTTCTAGAGATATACCTGAGGTTATAGGATCTTCATTAATGAGATCACTGCTAATTAATGCAATAAAAATGTAAATACCAAAAGTAGCAAATAGAATAGAAGCGGACTCGCTTGCAATTTTTGAGCGCGGATTATTTATAGGGGTATTTTGAGTGGTTCGTTTATTATTTTTTTTCAAGACAGCTTATAATACTCATTTGATTAATTAGTATAAAGTATTTCATTATGAGTGATATCAAACATTGCCGAGTTTTGATTGTTGGGTCAGGCCCAGCTGGCTACTCTGCAGCAGTCTATGCAGCCAGAGCTAATTTAAATCCTGTGATGGTTAGCGGATTAGAGCAAGGCGGTCAATTAATGACCACAACGGATGTTGATAACTGGCCAGGCGATCATGACGGTCTTCAAGGTCCTGACTTGATGGAGCGCATGAAAGATCACGCTTTAAGATTTAATACAGAAATAATCAATGACCACATTACTAGTGTTGATTTTTCAAAACGTCCATTCACACTGAAAGGTGGAGAAACAACTTATACCG
>CAZEAO010000076.1:0-4937 GCA_964510245.1 uncultured Piscirickettsiaceae bacterium
CAAAGCCTTTAACTTCGGTTACAGTCATGCCAGGAATATCAACATCACTAAGAGCCTCTCTAACTTTATCTAGAATTTCAGGTCTTAAAATTGCAGTAACTAATTTCATACTACAATTATATGTCAACTTGAATTAAAGTCCAAACTTCGTTTTTTGTGAGTAGAGGTGTATTTATTTAGCTTCGCTGCTTCAAGGAGTTAGGCACAAGATCGCCGATAGATGATGCTAACGTGTCTTCCAATAAATTATGCTTCCTTTGAAGGTTAGGAACTTTAGTTTCAAATTGATAGTCTTTAACTTGCCCTTGTTTTCGCCATATTTCTCTCATTTCTTTCCATGCGCCTATAAGCGTTCTTGGCTCAGGCATATCATAGGCTACCAGCTTATTTAGTTTCCTTAGATTGTAGCATGGGACTGCCGCGTACATATGATGTTCAATATGCCAATTCATATGCCAGTATAAAAACTCCAGTACAGGATTTATTATTATTGTTCGTGTTGATTTACGAAAATCTGAATCATTGTCTTTTAATCCACAGTGCTGAGTTAATCCGGTGAAGTATGAAGCCCAGCTTGCAATAAAAACGGGAAAAGAAATTATAAGTGGAAGTACCCATAAATTGGAAGAAACTGAAATAACCAATAAACTAACATGAAAAGATAACAGAAATCTTGACCACATTATGGAATTTTGATGCTCTGTAGGATTATCATAATGTAGTGATTGCAGCCACTCCTGACTTGGAATATCTTTCGAACCGGTTTTTCCCAAAGCAGATAAAAATGTGAGGTATATTGTGGAGAGCAAGCCTCCTTTGCCAAAAACACGTCCAGCTCTACTAAAAAGGTTAATACTGAAAAGCTGTATCAATAGAATAAGGTTTAACGATGGCTTCAATGGTGAAAGATTTTCTCGATCAAACTCCGGGTGCATCGTATAGCGATGGTGATAAGTATGACTCATCGCATAATCAAAAGGGTCCCACCAGCTGATTAAACTAAAAAAGTAAAGAAAAAATTTATTAAGTTTCTTGGTACGAAAAACGGTACCGTGACCAAGTTCATGAGGTACTAGTCCATTGAAGAAGCTGCTGACTGTTCCATGAAAAAACAATGCGATGAAAAATGCCCACCATACTTCCAGATTCCAGAACAAGTATGTCAAAAATCCAGTTATCAAAAAAACCGAAAGATGTCCTCCTGTCTGTATCCAGCCATGATAATCACTTCTCAGAGTTAAAATTCTAAGATCCTCTCTGTCGATAGGAGTTCGATACCAATTGATACGATGTTTTTTCATACTATGATTGTATATCAATTTGAACTAAAGTCCAAATCCTCTCAGATGTGTGAGGGAGGGTGTATATATCTATCTTTCTACGAGGTTGAGAGGGACTCCCCCATAACTTCAAAATAGTAATTAATTTAAATTGGAATCGCTTGATTTCGAATTAAACCTGTATTTGGATCGATAATTGGCTCCGATGAATATTGAGCTAGATAGGCTGTTCTTGTTCTGGCTGATTGATTTGCTCCTGAGGCATGAGGCGTCAGACTAGAAAATACCACGAGAGTTCCCGCAGCAACTTGCAAAGTCTTGGCATTGGCTTCATCGACCTCAATAAATAGATCTTTTGATTTATCTGACCATTGGTGAGCTAATACTTCTGCAGTTATCCCTATATTTGTAGGGATAATCGATAAAGGCCCATTCAATGAATGGGTGTCATCAAGCGCCAGCCAAGTTGTCAAATAGGGTTTATGGTCAAAATTTATGTATCCTGAATCTTGATGCCAATTAAAACACGACGGAGTATTAGGTTCTTTAATTACGAATTGTTCATTGAAAATAAATGCATCACCATCAAGTAACTTTGTAACAACTTCCTTCATAGATTTGCTTTTAAGGTATCTCTGAATCGCAGGGTAATATCTACTTTGATTTTTAGCAAACTTTCGACCGGCTTTTGAAATATCGCCGTAATGCTTATTGCTATATGACTGTTTTACTCTATTCGAGCCATTATCAATTTCTTTGAAGATGCTATTGAGTGATTCTTTAAGTCCTAACAATATTTCTGATCTGACAAAATCTTCTAATACAAGATAGCCTTGAGATATGAACTCATTGACTTTTTGTTGTGTTAATTTTTGCATACTAAGATTGTATATCAACTTGAACTGAGTCAAATTCCAAATTTCGTTTGATGTGTGATGAATCTATAGCAAACAGTCACACCACTTAAAATATATTTTGCAATCAGCTTGGCTCGCAAAGTCCACAATATAGACTTTATAGTCAGCTTGGTTTGTGAAATTAACTTCATAAAGTTTTGTAGCCAAAGCATTAGATGTCAAAAACAATGAAAGCAAACACAAGAATCTCATAGATAAATTTTTTTTAACATTAATTTCTCCGAAAAAAATAACAAAGAATTTAGACATAGATGTAAATTTCTACCCGTCTGTATAACAATTGCAGTTTTCATATGGTAAAAATTCACACCTTTTGTTAAAAATTCCAACTAGCTGTAGTTTTAGCAAACCAAGTGTCACCCAATGCTGTATCATAGCGTTTTACACCACCTATATTCCAACTAAAGTTATCTTTTATAAAGCTAGCCTCTATGCCTAGGTCAGTTTCAGCTTTTGCTGACTGACTCCATTCTGTGTTTGTATATACTACAGAATCTCCGATTCTACTTGTAGGAGCATTAATGTTCATGCTGCCTGAGAACACACTAATAGGCCGAGCTAAAAAACTAGTAAGGCTCCAATTGTCGTCAAGTTCATTATCAATTTGAGCTTTCCAGCCATAACTCAACAAGTTATCTGAATTGTTAATCAGTGATGTGTTTACTGTATCTACTTCTGTATAGCCAATATTCATCTTTGCACTAAAAATTGTGCTGCTATTAAGATTTGTTGAATAGTTCTTTTGAAGGAAAGTAGTTGTTGTTTCTCCAATACCAAACATACCATTAAAGTATCTACCTAAGTATTGACCATCTTCTTTAATGTAGCCGATGGTGGTTCCATTAATGGTAACGGCAATTTTATCTGTGTCGTTTTCTCTAAGGTGTATAGCAAAGTCGCTTGTACCCAATGTCTGTAGTTCAGCATAGTCAGTAAAACTATGAAAAGCAGTATCAACTGGAACACTAGTATGATCAAAAGTTACCAACCAATCTCTATTAAATCCTATTTTTGAAGTTTCTACAATCAAAGAACTAACTGAACTTGGAATACTATTGTTACCTGCCACATAACCTGAAGAACTAATTGTATCGCCATCTGTTCTACCATCTGTTGGAATACCTGTAGCTCCCAATGGCAATGTTGCAGCGTTCATGTCTAGTCTGCCATGGCCATCTATACCTACATTGTATCCTTGGTAACTTGAATCGGCTGTAGTTAATATGAGTTGGACAGTATCGGAGCCTGTCATATGTGGCCACATTTGTCTAAGTAAAGCGATACTACCTGTTACCACTGGAGCGGCCATGCTTGTACCTGACATATCATAATATTGGTCTGCAACATTATCTAACGATGTCATACTCTCTGGTGCCCTAATAAAAAAATCACTGACATGGTATTTATCTTTACATACGTCGTTCACAACATTCCAGCAAATACTGCCAGCATTAGCAGAGTATCCGTTATTTGTGCCTGGAGCTGGGTCATAAGAGCCAACAATAATTAATCTGCCATCTAGCATTAAACTACCATCATCATTTGTAGCAGTAGCATACCAACCCGGTGCCATAGCAATTTTTTGATTATTACCAGCACTATTAACCAGTACAATTTCACTATTAGCCATATTGCTTGCTAGTGCATTGATTGAGCCCATCCCTCCGTATACAAAATTGCCATTGTCATCTTGAGCTATGACTTGGTCAAGATTTACGTAACTGCCATTTTTAAATACAGTTTTGTTCCATTTGTACAAGTTTTCATCAGCATCAATAAGTGATAAGGAGCTGTAAGTATCTAATTGATTGTTAGGATCACTACCAACAACGTAGTTGTCATCGAAACTGATATTATTATCCCAACGACCGTTAATACTCAAATTAACGGCATCAACATCATTGTCTTTAAAATAATTCCAGTAATTAGAATCTAGGTAATTTAAGCTCTGCGACCTAACTACATATAGTTTAGAATCGAATGCTACTCCAACCACACCTTGCTCATCAAGTTTAGCAACCATGGTGCCGGCAACATGTGATCCGTGCCCATTCCAATCTGTTGATTCGTTATTGTAAACACCGCCAATTTGTCCATCTAGTTCATTGTGCTCAACATTAACACCTGTATCAATAATACCAATATTAACATTTTTACCAGTCCAGCCTCTCGCCCAAGCATCATTAATGCCCGCAGCCTCTATGTGTTGGTAACTTGTACCTGTGCCGCTATCAATATGATCGGTTGTCCATACAGTTAAATTATCTAGAGTACAACCTTGCCAATTGTTACAATATCCTCTCACTTCACCTGTTAAAAAATCATCTGAATTAGCTGAAATTCCTTCAGTTTTAGTGCCTAGATTAACATCTTCTTCAGTATAAGAATTATCTGAAGTAACGTTATCAGTTTCTGTTTGGTTGGTATCGTTAATTATCACTGATTTACTAGAGCCACTTCCTCCGCCACAAGCGGTAAGAAGAAATATACTACTAGCTAATAAAGCTGATTTGACATTAGACATATATGCACTAAAGTTTAATAAAATAGAGACATCTTTTACACTGCGATTATAAGTCAACTTGAACCGAAATCCAAATTTCGTTTGATGTGTGAGGGAGGGCGTATATATCTATCTACGGAGCCAAAGGGGGATCCCCCGTACCCTCAAAGTCTAAATATATATGCGAGGGATAGAAAAATTATTTACTTTATTTGATGCAACCACGGAGGATTAGCT
>CAZEAO010000077.1:0-4839 GCA_964510245.1 uncultured Piscirickettsiaceae bacterium
TAGAGCATGACCATCATATAGATTTCATCGTCATTGACTGGCGACTTATTTAGATGCTGAAATGATTTTTGACCTCTAGCCATTATGGCTACAGTTTACTAAGATTCTTATAAAGTGTCTATTATTTCACATACTTAAAATATTAAAAAGCCTTGTCAATTGTTATGGATTTCTGGTCGCCTATTGTATTAATCTTAATATTGGTGCCAGAGCGAGTTGAGTAAATTGGCCCCTTGCCTCTAAGTATTTTATTCAACCTTTTTAACTTAAGAATTCTGCTAGAGTTTTTTTGAATAGATATTTGTGACGTCTTTATTGCAACCCCTTGATTACAAACTATTTCTCGAGCCTCTATCTCAAAAGTCACTTGGGCTGACAAGGGCGGATTTTTTGCAATGAGACAAATCTGTTCATCACTAAAATCGCTGATATCAAGTGCAGCAAAAGCGCAATTAACAATCAACGTTAATGAAATAAAGATAAATTTTTTCATTAAAAAAATTATATCTCAACAAGAACTCTGTTTTGATAAACGTTAATTGTTTATTTATAAGTACTTATTATGTATTATATTTTTTACATATAGTAATGTATTTATTACATAATGTATGGTATACTTTACATTTAAAAGAATTATCATGAAACATTATGAATATAAAAATAAGAAATACTTTGGGTGAGATAACCGGAGCATTGATTGCGATGATTTGGATGTGGTTTAATTTAGCTGAAGCTTCAAAGATGACTATAGAGTTGGTTTCTAAAGTACTTGCTCAGGGAATTGGAATCAGCATTATTCTAATTATTGCCCTTCATATAGTTCTCAATATACTATCTTCAATTATCACTGGGCAATACGAAGAAAATATCGATGATGAAAGAGATAGAATTTTTGAACTCTATGCCTTGCAAGTTAGTAGTGCAATATTTGGCATCTCTATTGTAATAATTCTTGTCCTATTAGGTTGGTTTAACCTGACTATCAATACAGGTCTTATCGCTATAACTTATTCAGGATTTATAGCAAGTATTGTTAGTCTTTGTTTAAAGATTTACCTTTACAGGTAGTAATGATTAAGAAAAAAATTCACATTGAAAACGCTGTAAGAAAGCTCAGATTTAATAGCAATGAGATGACACAACAAGAGCTCGCTGATCTTGTTGGTGTCTCTAGACAGACGGTGGTTGCTATAGAGAAATATAAATACACGCCGTCATTAGAGCTGGCATTTAAGATTGCACTAGCATTTGATATAGAGATACAAGAAGTTTTTTTTATTAACCAATGATTTTTAATTAGGAGGAAGTAATGGAAATATCTGAACTAGATCCAAAAATAAAAGATGCTCAAGACGAACTCATAAGGCATCAGAAGAAAGCTCGAAAATTTAAAGAGTATGTGCAGGGATTATTTATAGACCTGTACACTCAAGATGAGTTTAATAGAAGAGTGGATGCAATTTTTAACGAAACCTTTAAAAGAAAGCAAAATGACGAATGAAAACAAACAGCTGCTAAATCAAATTAGTAGTATTGATGATAACCTAGAAAAACTCGAGCGAAATTCTCATAGAAATAGTGATCAAGTGGGTCTGATATGGCTAACAATTTTAGGTTATATCATCTATATAGAGTTTTTCAAATAATACAAAATAAATCATAAGGAACAAGTATGAAAGACTACCCAGCACACTTAAAGATTGATTACCCGGAATCATCTAATCGCTTAACAGCCCTCTTTAGGCTAATCCTTGTAATCCCAATTGTCATTATTCTGGGTTTGATTTCAACCTATGCTGAAGCCTTATCTCTAGCCATTGCAATGATGATTCTCTTTAGAGAAAAATATCCAAGATGGTGGTTTGAATGGAACATTGGTATCACTAAATTCGCCTACAGAATCACGACTTATGTCTTGCTCATGAGAGACGAGTACCCCTCTACAGATCATAATCAGTCAGTACACATTTCTGTTCCTTATCCTGATGTGAAAAAGGACTTAAAGAGGTGGATGCCGCTTGTTAAATTGATTCTGGCGATTCCTCATATCATTGCCTTAATTTTTATATTTATCGGCGTAGTGCTCTGTACAATTATTGCTTTATTCGCTATCTTATTTACAGGCAAATATCCTAAATCAGTCTTTGACTTTATCGAGGGTTTCTTAAGGTGGACACTTAGAGTTAGTGCATACGCAATCCTTCTGACAACCGACGAATACCCGCCATTTAGATTAAGTGCATAAGTCACAACTTGATCAGACTTAATCTCTGAATCAATAACTTCGATATAGCCTAGAAGATTTTTTTTTGAGCTATAATCAAATTAATTTATTAACATTTTAAGGGGTAAAAAATGACATCATTAGTAGATAAGCAAATTGAAGCCGCAGAAAAAGAATGGTTAGACCTTTGGAAAAGAGGACCAACACGTCTTCGATGGAACAAGGTGCCGCTTCAAGTTGGGGACTTAGCTCCTGATTTTGAATTGCAAGACACATCAGGAAAATCTATTCATTTGCGCAATTTTTGGAACAATGGTCCAGCCCTAATCTTGTTCTGGCGTCATTACGGTTGTAGTTGTGGGGTTGACCGTGCTAACCGTCTGCAAAATGAATATGCGGACTACATCAAGCTAGGCGCTTCCGTCGTCGTGATTGGGCAAGGTGAGCCTGAACGCTCTAAAGATTACAGCCAAAGGAACGGTATACCTTGTCCTGTCTTATGTGATCCTACTTTTAGTGTCTATGAAGCCTACGACTTGTTGGAAGGCAAACCCTCTCAAATCGTCTATGATGCGCCCGAAGAGTACCTACGAATCGATTATGAGACTGGTGCAGAATTACAGAAGTCACGTCACGGTACAGATGGGGGGTTGGTAGATAGCCCATGGCAGTTGCCAGGTGAATTTGTCGTTGATCAAACAGGTATAATTCGCCTTGCCCACCGCTATCAACATTGCGAAGATTGGCCTACTCCATCGATGCTGATTCCGGCTATCAAGGAGGCTATCTGGGAGAGTAAATGAAGTTCAATTTATTATTGAGCATTAAGCCAAAATACTGTCTTTGAGTTTTTGAAATGAAGACTCCCCCTGAAGCTCTCTGACAATTTTAAGGGCGAAATCGATAGCAGTACCAACCCCCTGCGAAGTCATGACTTTGCCATCAATAATGGTAGATAGATCTTGATGATAACCCTCAGTTCTAATTTGATTTTCTATACTTGGATAGCACGTAAAGTCTTGGTTGAGAACATCGGCAGTATGAAGTGCTAGAGGTGCAGCACAAATAGCACCGATATATTTATCTTGTTTTTTCATACGCCTGAGTATCAATTGAATTGTTTCATTTTCGCTAAGTACCAAAGTTCCCGCCAGACCTCCAGGAAGAGTAATCATATCGTAAGAATCTATTTCAACTGAGTCAATTAGGCAGTCGGCGACAACTTTTATTCCTTGGCCACCTTTAACGGATATTCCTGTAACACCTGCAACGGTGACTTCAATGCCTCCACGTCTACAAAGGTCAATAATAGTAGTGGCTTCTACTTCCTCAAAGCCGTCAGCCAGAGGGACTAACATTTTCTTCATATCACTATCCATTCCATGTAAATACTGAGCATCACAAACACAAAGATTAAAAGAGTCAATTTAAGTAGGTAGCTCATACCAAGATTATAAGTCAACTCAGACTAAAGGCCAAATTACATTTAATCTTTATGATTTGAAGAATGCTAATCAATTAATTGCTTTCCTTCCAAAAGGGTGTCATTGAAGACCATACTCCATCTTTTTTTAATCGATGATAAATTGTAGCTACAATGTGAATCCCGATAAGCCAGTAGATTATTGACACTGAAAACTCATGGGCACTAAATACAATCTTGATTAATACCCCATCCTTGAAGCCTAGCCAAAATAGCAAGCCAATCATTAATCCAGTCAATGGAATAACAGCAAGACATATATACATCCCAAAATGAACAATTTTAGCTGCTAATTTCTGTGATCTCGGGGTGCGCTCTGGAAGCGATGATTTTTGAGTTTTTTTCATGTAAACAAAACGAATAGCAAGTAATGATAGAAATACTGAAGCAAACAGAACTTCAAACCTTAATAGGTTATCGTCTTCCAATTGATTAATGCTGTCTATCTGTTTCAGTAAACCGTAAATAAACAAAAGCACAAAACCCCAATGCATAAGTTTGGCTAAAGTGCTAAAGTTTTGATTAGCGACTTCTATATTGTTACCCATCACTTACTAAACTTAAAGCCAACTCAAGATAGGCATGTCTCTTCATTTTCGCAGCTAAATAAATATATCTCACCTTTGTTTTCTATTTCCATACTATTAGAGTTGCATAAATGTGATAGTTGGAGCTTATTGTAATCTTCATCCTTGCAAAACTGTTCAATTATTTGCTGCATATTGCCTACATACATTTCATCTTTCATCATATTGAAATAGATAAATAGTGCAGCAATGACTGGAATAACAAAATAAAGAACTTTCTTCTGTTTTTTAACAGATTCATTTGTCCGCTCTTTAGTCCAAATTTTATTCACACTAAAATTATATCTCGGCCTAAACCAAAGCCCAAATCTCGTTTGATGTGTAAGTGAGGGTGTATATATCTATTCATGAGTTCAAAGGGAGCTCTCCGGTACCCTAAAAGCCTATAGATATTAATATTATTTTTAAATAACCATTCAAAATAACAAATTATTGGCTCCAAAATGACTTTTATATAATTCAATATCATCTTTATTAATTTTGAAATCAGCAAACTCAAATCTTGGTGTTTTCTTGTTGTCTTTCCAGTTTAATTCACTCTAAAT
>CAZEAO010000078.1:0-4765 GCA_964510245.1 uncultured Piscirickettsiaceae bacterium
GAATGTAAACATCATTATCTTTAACGACTTCACCTTCAATATTATTGATTTTCATGATATAAGTTTTATTTTTAGTTTATTAATTTGTTATGACGATTTGACTAACTCCAGAAACTTTAAAAATTTGACTTCAATCTTATTGTTTGTTTATAAAGTTAGATTTCTTAGCTTATTTGAAGATTATTCTAAATAAACCTCTTTAGTATAGTTTTGGTTCAAATAAAGGTCGGGAGGTTGGCTTTTCTCAATTATCAGCTTAGCATTAACTAGGTCATTGCTAGTAATTTTCAACATTGCATCATCAGGATTTAGTCCAAGAGATAACCATCTTTGCATCAATCTATCTTGAATAGTTGTCATAGTGGGGCAGACAAATACAGTTGAAGAAAATACTTTCAATAAAGACGACCAAGGCTTTGTCTCCATGAGTAAGTAGTTACCTTCAATAACTACGACTGGTGTTTCTGGCTTAATCAAGATTGAATTGGCAACTGCTAGATCCATCTTCCGATCGAACGCGGGGTGAAAAGACTCTCGATTTGCACATGATAAGCTTTTAACAGCTTCGCAAAAACCATATGCATCAAATGTTTCAGGAGATCCTTTCTTTGAAAGCAATTTAAGAGACTTGAGTAAACGATTATCCAAATGATAACCATCCATTGGCAAAAGTTCAGCAAACAGACCAGATAAACTATTCTTTCTATTAAGGCTTTTTACGACCTCACGAGCTAAGGTTGATTTTCCAGACGCTGGTGGCCCTGCAATTCCAATAATTGTTCGGCTCCCGTCTCTCAGCTTATTATGAATTAGTTCGCAAACTAGTTCAACATCACGGTCAATCCCTATCAGTTTCATCTGTTGTTTTCTTTTACTTTTTCTGGTTTCATCGCTCCAGTCATTAGAGCCACTGCTTCAGACATTGATATGTCTTTGGGATTAATTTCGCAAAGCCTTTTTCCTAGCCTATGTACATGAATTCTATCGGCAATTTCAAAAACATGAGGCATATTGTGAGAAATAATAATAATTGAAATGCCACGTGACTTTATCTCTTGAATAAGCTCAAGAACGCGTCGACTTTCTTTAACTCCCAAAGCTGCAGTAGGCTCATCTAGAATTACAATTTTTGTTCCAAATGTTGCCGCTCGGGCTACTGCTATCCCTTGTCTCTGTCCACCAGATAATGTCTCGACCTTTTGGTCGATATTCTGAATTGTCATTAGACCTAATTCGGACAGCTTTTCTCGAGCAATTTTGCGCATTTTATTTTTGTCTAATTTTCTAAATACCTTACCAATTAAACCAGTTTTGAGTATTTCCCGACCCATAAACATATTTTCAGCAATTGATAGTGCCGGAGATAAGGCAAGTGTTTGATGAACTGTTTCAATTCCATATTTTCGAGCCTCAATAGGAGAGCTAAATACAACCTCATTTCCTTCGAGCATAATTTTGCCTTGATCAGCTTGAATTGCGCCTGAGAGAGCTTTAATTAGAGTAGACTTTCCTGCTCCATTATCGCCTATGATGGCAAGCACTTCTCCTGGAAATAGATTAAGATCGCTATCTTCAATTGCTGTGACCTTTCCATAACGTTTAGTCAGGCCATGAGCAGTCAATATTGGATTAATCATGAAGATACCTCCTTTCGAATATATTGATCAATTGTAACAGCAGCAATTATTAGAACTCCGATTAAAAGGTAGGTCCACTGAACGTCTGCACCAAGAAGACGCAGGCCAAGAGAAAATACACCGACGATGAGCGCACCAAATAGGGTTCCAACAACCGAACCTCTTCCTCCAAAGAGTGAAATACCTCCTATCACTACAGCTGTTATTGATTCTATATTTGCCATCTGTCCAGCCTGTGGTGATATTGAGCCAAGACGTCCAATAAGAGCCCAGCCTGCAAAAGCACAAATTAATCCTGCAATTGCATAGACAGATATTATCGTACGGTCAACATCTACTCCAGAAAGCATTAAAGCTGAAGGGTCATCACCTACCGCATAAACGTGTCGACCCCATGCTGTTTGACTGAGCACATAACTCATCAGTCCAACCAACAAAAGCATGAATATCACACCATAAGTAAATATTGCACCTCCAAATTCGATTTTATTTCCAAAAAATTGAAGAAGTGGTGCTTCCGTGCTGAGTGTTTGAGCACTAATTACCTCGCTACCTGAGTAGAGAAAATTAGTAGCAAGAACTATCATCCAAAGACCAAGTGTTGCAATAAATGGCGGTACCTTAACTTTTGCTACCAAGACTCCATTGATAGCTCCAAAAAACGCACCACAAAGCAAACCACACAAAATAGCAATCTCTGGTGGCAAACCTAAATCAATAGTGAATTTCCCCATAACCACAGAGGAAAGAACTGCTATAGCACCAACTGAAAGATCAATTCCAGCTGTAAGAATAACAATTGATTGAGCTACTCCTATAATTCCAACAATTGCAACTTGTTGAAGGATAAGAGTCAAGGCGAAAGCTGAAAAGAAACGATCACCGATTAAAAGTCCAAATACCAGAATGCTTAATATTAAAATAAACAATGGAATTAAAACAGGAATTTCCTGTAGATAATTCTTGGCTTTGGACATTAGAGTTTCACGATAATTGAAAACGTTGCTGAGTTGATTGTTAACATTCATTTTATCTTAAAATTTTCTCGATTAGTAAATTTGGTTCAAATAAGACAAGGCGCGCAAGAAAAGCGCGCCCTGCATTTAGAAACATAAAATAAATCTATACTGGAGTTACTAGATTTTTATGTTTCTCAGGAGAACTAACCACCCCAGCATAGATTTTTACCTTCTTCTACTGTTAGTTGATCTAGACCAGAAACTGGTGAGCCAGTCACAAGGCCAACGCCAGTATCAAAGAATGCCTTCCCTTTTGTTGCTGAAGGCATCTGGCCAGTTTCAACGGCGTTCGAGATTGCTTCAACACCTAAAGCAGCCATTAGAAGAGGATATTGTTGAGCAGTCGCACCAATTACACCATTGGCCACATTGTCAACGCCTGGACATCCACCGTCAACAGAAACAATGATTGCTTGATCTTCTTTTCCTAGTGCCTTTAGAGCTTGATAAGCTCCAGCAGCAGCAGGCTCATTGATTGTATAAACAACATTGATATTTGGATCAATTGCTAACAGATTCTCCATACCTTTAAGGCCGCCTTCAGCATTTCCATTTGAAAGTTCATGACCAACGATCCTTGAATCTGTCTCATCGCCCCATTTTGATGGGTCGCCAATATCAATTCCAAAACCTTTGAGAAAGCCTTGGTTGCGTAATACTCCAACAGTGGGTTGTGAAACATTGATGTTCAGTAGACCAATTTTAGCATTCGAAGTATTCCCCATTGTTTTTGCTGCCCACTGTCCAATCAATTCACCAGCCAGAAAGTTGTCAGTTGCAAAAGTCATATCGGCTGAGTCAATAGGATCTAAAGGTGTATCAAGAGCTAGTACTACAAGACCAGAGTCCCTTGCTTGCTTTACAGAAGAAGTGATTGCTTTAGTGTCAGATGCCACCAAAAGAATTCCACCTGCACCTGCTGCAACACATGTTTCGATTGCTGCAACTTGAGTTTCATGATCACCATCATACTTACCTGCGAAGGATCGAAGCTCTACACCAAGTTCAGCAGATTTAGCGAAAGCACCCTGTGCCATCTTAACAAAGAAAGGATTAGTTGCATCTTTTGTAATTAAACAAACACTAGTGTTTGCAGCAATAGATGAACTAGCATTTAGCAAAAAAAATGCTGATACTAAAACACTTAACGTGTTTTTTATAGAAAAGTTTTTGTATTTCATTCTTATACTCCTAATTATAATTTCCTACTAAAGTTAGTAGAATTGTAAAAAAAGTTCGTTATACAAATGTTCTATATCGAACTTCAAGTAAAATATAACATAAAATGTTCGAATGTCAACATTAAATGAAAAAAAATTAAATTACATCAATATTTAAATTAAAATTTAAATAATATTAATTCTAATAAATAAATTAATGGATGTAGTTAACCCTAGGTGGTTATTAAATAAACGTCAAGCTGACATTCTTAGCCTTGCAAAAGAAGTTGGTTATATACGTGTTGAAGATTTAGCCAACAGATTTAAAGTTACCTCTCAAACTATAAGGCGTGATATGAATATTTTATGCAATGAACGTTTCTTATCACGAACTCATGGGGGTGCTTATTATACTTCAAAAGAGGATTTTGATGAAGATCTACAAGACAAAGATAATAATGAATCTATCTTTAGCTTTACAAAAACATCTTTAATTTTTAATGATCAATCTATATCAATTAAAGCTATTGGTTTATATTCTTATATGTCTTATCATACCCAGATTCACAAGTCAGGTAAATTTACTATCCGCTCTTTGGCTAAAAGGTTGAGAGATGGCGAGGATTCGATTAGAACTGGACTAAAAGAATTGAGGCAAGCAGGGTGGATTGTTTATATCAAACATTCAGATGGCAGCGGTGAATACCTTTTACGCCATTCTGATCAAGCAAATATCGAAAAAACCAAAAAGGGATAATACCAACTTGGTTAAATTAGAATTTGGTTAAATGCTTTTGTATCCTTCGCATATATATTGACACTTTGAAGTGGTAGTGGGGGAGCCCCTCTCGACCTCGGAGATAGATACATACACCCTCCCTCACACATCAAACTGAATTTGGACTTTTATTTATAATAAGTTCAAGTTGATATACAATCCTATAAAGTT
>CAZEAO010000079.1:0-4728 GCA_964510245.1 uncultured Piscirickettsiaceae bacterium
AGGCCACCGCCCCGTCGACCAGCGGCACCACGAGGTTCCCCTCCCGGACCGGGAACACCGCCGAGGCCGGCGGCCTGACCAGATCCAGGGGGTCGAGGCTCGGTGGGGCGAGGTCCGCGGGATCAGGCACGGCCGCACGCTAGGTCGCCGGTGGCCCTAGGGTCCCGGCCCGTGCCCCGAACCCTGGTCCTCCAGCACGAGGACAGCGTCCCGGTGGGCGGCGTGGGCGACCGCCTCGGCCAGCACGGACACGACCTCGACGTGTTCCACGTCATGGACCGGCCGGACTCCGACGACCCCACGGGGACGACGGCCATCCCCGACCCCACGGGATACGACGCCGTGGTGGTCACCGGTTCGGACTGGTCGGTGGCCGACCCCACGGCCATCGACTCGTGGCTGCCCCGCGAGGTGGACGCCGTCCGTCGGGCCCACGCCGCCGGCGTACCGGTTCTCGGCCTCTGCTTCGGCGGGCAGGTCCTGGCCACCGCCCTGGGCGGCACCGTGGAACGGGCCGACGAACCGGAGTTCGGCTGGATCGTGGTCGACACCGACCGGCCCGACGAGGTGGCCCCCGGCCCATGGTTCTCCTGGCACGTTGACCGGTTCAGCGTGCCACCGGGTGCCGAGGAGGTGGCCCGTACCGCCAGGGCCCCCCAGGCCTTCCGAGCCGGCCGGAGCGTCGGCCTCCAGTTCCACCCCGAGGTGACCCCATCGATCATCCGACGGTGGGCCGACGAGGACGGCGACGTCCTGTCCGCCCACGGCCTTGATCCCGCCACGGTGGTCCGACGGTCCATCGACCTGGACGAGGCCAACCGCCGGCGGGCCGACCACCTCGTCGACTGGTTCCTGGCCGACGCCGGGAGGACCGGGCCGACCTAACCGACCGGGCCGACCTGGCGGACCAGGTCGGCGAGCAGCGCGTCCACCGCCTCCACGTCGGTGTCGGGGTTCACGAAGCAGAGCCGCAGCATCGACCGGCCCCGCCAGGTGGTGGGCACGCAGATCGCCGTGCCGGTCGCCGCCTGACGATCACACCACGCCCCGTAGTCCGCGGCCTCCCAACCGTCCCGCTCGAGGAGCACCACCGACAGGTCGGGCTCCATCACCAGATGGAGGCCACCCCGAAGCCGGATCCGGTCGGCCACATCCCGGGTGAGTGCCAGCACCGTCTCCACCGCGTCCCGGTACCGATCGGTGCCGTGGGTGGCCAGCGAGAACCAGAACGGCAGGCCACGGGGCCGTCGGGTCAGGTGGACGGCGAAGTCGGACGGGTTCCAGACCGACCGGTCGACCCCGTCGAGGTAGTCGGCGAACTGGGAATGGGCCGCCGCCCCGTGTTCCGGTTCGCGGTACACCAGCGCACAGCAGTCGAACGGGGCGAACAACCACTTGTGGGGATCGACCACGAACGAGTCGGCGTGCTCCATCCCGACGAACAACGGGGCCACCGACGGGGCCACCATGGCCGCGGCACCGTAGGCCCCGTCCACGTGCAGCCACAGGCCGTGGGACCGGCACACCTCGGCCACCCCGGCGATGTCGTCGACCACCCCTGCGTTGGTGGTCCCGGCCGACACCACCACGCCGAACACCCCCGCCGTCAGGGGATCCGCCCCCACCCCGGCCAGCGCCCCGGCCAGGGCCTCGCCGGTCATACGCCCCCGGTCGTCGCCCGGCACGTCCAGCACCCCGACGTCCATGACCCGCGCCGCGGCCCGCACCGAACTGTGGGCGTCTCCGGTGGCCGCGAACCGCCACCGGGGCGACACGCCGTCGCCCTCCCGACCCCCGCTACGGCTTCGTGCCCGTTCCCTCGCGGCCACCAGGGCACTCAGGTTGCCCACCGTCGCCCCACTGACGAAACAGCCTCCCGCCGCGTCGTGCCAGCCGGTCGACCAACCGGCCAGCGATGCCAACCACGCCAGGGCCTGGTTCTCGGCCGCCACCGCCCCGGCGCCGGCCTCCCAGGTGCCGGCGAACATGCCCGCCGCGCTGACCGCCAGGTCGAAGGCCGTCGCCGCACCCGTGGGCGCGGCGGGGACGTAGGCCAGGTTCATGGGGTCGCGCTGGGTCCTCGTGGCCGGCACCACCACCTCGGTGAACAGCCGCAGGGCGGCCTCGCCCCCGACGCCCGCCGGGGTGATCGCACCAGCCAGGTCGTCGGCCAGGTCGTCGAGCGGTCGTGCTCCGGCAGCCGGATCGCCACCCTCGGCGATCCGACGACGGCTCCAGTCGACCACCGCCTCGACCACCGCCTCCTCGGGCGGCCAGAACGACCCGCCGGTCACGCCAGGTCCGCGACCAGCACGCCGTCGACCACCACGGCCTCGCCGTCCAGTTCGACCGTGCAGTTGCGCATGGGCAGGTCGAAGTGGCCGCGGCAGAACCGCCCGGCCACCTCGTTGGCACCGGTCGACCAGAGGAAGTTCCCCGCGAAGGCCCGGAGCTCGGTGCCGTTCACGTCGACCTTGTCGTACAGGGGCAGGACGTCCCACCGGCAGGCGTGGTTCATCCCCCAGCCGACATGGCTGACCGCCCAGGCCTCGGGCTCGTCCCATGCCGCCAGGTAGGACCGGAACAACTCGGCATCCAAGCCGTCTCCGGCCACCTCCACCACGTGGTCGTCCACCAACGTGCACGCCACCGGCGAGCGCACGTACTCCTTGAAGGTCAGGTTGGCGTCGCCGGGGGCCAGCACCACGGTCCCCGAGGTGGTCCCGGCGGCCGGGAAGCACAGCACGAGGCCTCCGGGCCAGTGGGCGATGCGCCCCGGTCCGGTGACCGTGCCGTCGGAACCGGCCACCACGGCACCGGCCAGGTCCACGGTGAGGTCGGTGCCGGCCGTCGAGGTGACCCGCATGGTGGACGCAGCGGCAAGACGGGCCCGCCCCCGGGCCACCCGGTCGCCCAGCGCGTCGTCGTGACCGACCCGGTCGAACACCT
This sequence comes from uncultured Piscirickettsiaceae bacterium, assembly GCA_964510245.1. Taxonomy (GTDB): domain Bacteria; phylum Pseudomonadota; class Gammaproteobacteria; order PS1; family Pseudothioglobaceae; genus Pseudothioglobus. Next base: position 2,950 of record CAZEAO010000079.1, read on the forward strand.
CCGGGTGCTCGTTGGACAGCATCAGGACCCGGGTCCCGGCGTCCAGGATGGCCGCCCGCTCGGCGGCGTGGAGCAACCCCTCCACGGTGCAGTCCACCACGAAGTCGGCGGCGGCCAGGCCGGCCAGCACCGCCGGATTGTGGGCGATGGCCACGCTGGCTCCGGTGGACCGGATGGGCACCGGGCCCCGATTGGGCGGGGTGGGCACCACCACCGTGGACACCGCCGCCCCGAGGCGCTGCAGGGCGGTGACGGCCACCTCCACCAGCCCACGGCGGCTGTCGTCCTCGGCGAGGACCACCGCCGTCTCCCCGGGGACCACCGCACACCGGGCAAAGTGGTCGGCGAAGGCCTCGATCCGGTGCCAGGGCACGCTCACGTCAGCCGCCCTCCCCGACCGGGCCATCCCCGTCGGATCCATCGTCGTACAGTCCGGCCCGGCCCAGGCGTTCCATGGCCACCTCCACGCTCCACGGGAGCATGGTGGCACCACACCGGGCATCGCGGTAGAGCCGCTCCAGCGGGCTGGGCCGCAGCAACGACCGACCACCACACGCCCGGATGGCCAGCGACGCCACCTCGGGTGCCGTCTCCATGGCCGTCACGGTGGCCGCCCATGCCCGCCGGAGCCGTTCGGGAGAGGGATCACCACCCACCTCGCCGAGCATCCGGTAGGTCAGGGCCTGCGAACGCTCCCAGGCCAGGCGCATCTCGGCCCACGCCTGCTGCTTCTGGGGAAGGTCCCGACGCTCCATCGGACCGCTCTCACCGCGGAGGTACGCCGCGGTGTGGTCCAGCACCGCCCGCTGGATCCCCAGGTAGGTGAACGACAGGGTGGCGTAGAACCAGGGCCACCGGGTGGCCACCTGGTCGAAGCCACCCGGAGGGAGGTACTCGTTCCCGGCCGGCACGAAGGCGTCGTCGAACACCAGGTCCTTCGAGATGGTCCCCCGCATGCCCAGCGGGTCCCAGTCGCCCTCGACGGTCACCCCGTCGGCGTCGGCCGGCACCCCGAGGAACCGCACCCGGTCGTCTCCGGCGACCATGCAGGTGACGTTGTGGAAGTCGGCCACCTCGGACAACGAGGCGAACACCTTGCGCCCCGAGACGACATAGCCCCCGTCGACCGGTACGGCCCGCACGGCGAACCCGGAGGTGTGGCCGGGGGTCCGGGTCTCGCTGAACGGCTGGGAGTGGACCTTCCCCTCGTCGACCACGCCCCGCCACAGGGCCATCCGACGTTCGGCGTGCGCCGCCCGGTCGTCGTCGGACATGTCCAGGTCGTCGGCGATCTGGCCGACCAGCAGGGTCGTCGCCGTGTGCATGTTGAAGGTCAGGGCGGTAGACCCGCAGTGGCGGCCCAACTCCTCGGAGACCAGTGCGTAGGCCACGAAGTCCCCGCCCAGGCCACCGTGTTCGGTGGGGATGCACAAGCCCAGGAAGCCGGCGTCCCGCAGGTCGTCGTAGTTCTCGTGGGGGAACGACGCCTCCCGGTCGTACCGGTCGGCCCGGGCCGCGAAGGTCGGACCCAGATCGGCCATCCGGGCCACCAGCTCGGCCCGTCCCCCACCGGACAGGCCCCCGTCTCGTCCTCCATCGTCCCTCGACATCAGGCGCCAATCCTGCCACCACGCCCGGGGCCCCGGAGAACCGTCCGGGAGGCTGGCCGGCGGGGCCCGGTGGAGGGCTCGGTAGATTGCGGGCCACAACGCTCCCCGGAGGTTCCCCCGTGAGTCAGCACCACCTGATGGTCATCGGCGCTGAGCGCGTCGACGCCCC
>CAZEAO010000080.1:0-4726 GCA_964510245.1 uncultured Piscirickettsiaceae bacterium
AATCAGGATCACCTGGTCCTGCTCCAACCAAATAGACTTCTCCCAATTCCATCTCAACAGAATTGTTTAGTTGTTTTTCAATATCATTCCTTGCCTCATTGATTCGCCCTGAAAAAACTTTTTCAGCAATAACTCCAGAAAATGTAGATTCCCAAAAGGCCCTTCTATCTTTGATTTTTGTAAACCGATCCTTAACTTTCTGTCTATACTCTCCAGCAATTTCAGCCAGTATTCCATAGGCACTTGGGATTACAGTTTCAAGTTTCGCTCTTATAATTCTCGCAAGAACTGGGGCCTTTCCTGCTGACGATACAGCAATGACGACAGGCGAACGATCAACAATTGAAGGCATTATGAAGCTGGATAGCTCTGGAGAGTCAACCACATTAACTGGAATTCTCATCTCATAAGCTAACTTTGAAATTAATGAGTTGACAGAAGAGTCGTCTGTTGCAGTAATAATTATTGAATAATCTTTGATGTCATCCTCATTAAAATTTTTCTGGATTAAATTTAAATACCCATCCTTGGAGAGATTTTTTATATCTTCGCAAAACGACGGAGACAAACAGTCAACTTTTGCTTGTGCTTTAATTAATAAGCTAATCTTTCTTAGAGCAATGTCTCCTCCTCCAACAACTAATGCTGGCTTTTGCTTTAAGTTTATGAAAATTGGCAAGTGTTCCATAATTAACTAACCTCTAAAGCCCCAAATAGTTTCTTACAAAGGGTATTGAAATTGGCTTTTTCGCTTGAAGTGAGACCTTATCCAAATCATCCATTGTAGATAATAATAACTTTAATTCTCTTGAATAGTTCTTAAATAAGTATTCATACACCTTGGAGTCAATGGATAGATTTTTGTCATTCATCTGCTTATCTATAACACTCATGATCTGCTTATCATTGAGCTCTTGAAGTTTAAAAACAGCAGCCAAACTGAGTCGAGTTTTAATGTCTTTCATCACCTCTAAGTCTCCTGGCAAACAATCTCCACTAACTAGAATAGTGACCTCAGATTGCCTAGCCCGATTAAACAAATCAAAAAATATTTCCTCATTCTCCTTGGCTGTGAGATGAACATTATCAAAGCTAATTAGTCTGATTTGATCTATAAATTCTACTAAGTACTCAGGGAAAGAATCTGAACAATCGATGAATACTGCATTTTTATCATTTGCCAAAGACTTTAGAACTGCACCTTGAAGAGCGTGCGTCTTACCGTTACCAGATAAGCCATAGATATATAACTCAGACGATATTTGATTCTCAAAGAGTTGATTGATTGATCTTAAAAGCTCTTCATTAGCAACAAAATTTTCTAGGAGCATTGAAGAGTTGAGACTTATTGGTAAACCAAGTTGGTTCATTTTTTTGTCTCTTGTAAAATAAATTTCTTGACCCAAAGTAGACCATAATCTGCTCCACTCAGTGCCGTTGAAGTTGCAACAATAATAAAGACCATATCTTGAAAACCATCAATTCCAATGTAAAGCTGAATAAGTAAAAGATATAAAACCAAAGCAATCTGCAATACAGTATTCACTTTACTAATCAGACTTGGTTCTAACAAATCACTTTCAGAGCTTTCTTCTCCAAGAAAATAACCAAGAGCCCCTGCAATGATTATCACATCGCGAACAAAAATAATCATTAGTAGCCACAATGGCAAAACCTCAATCCAATAAAGCGTGATAAAAGAACAAGTTAACAAAACCTTATCCGCAACTGGATCCAAAATAGAGCCTAGTCTTGACTGTAGAGAAAACTGTTTAGCAATCCATCCGTCTAAAGCATCAGATATGCCCGCTATAAGAAATAACAGCAATGTCAGAAGATACTGCTCTTTTAGTAACGCTATAACTATTGGAACTGTTAAAATAATGCGTATTATTGAAAGCGCATTAGGAAGCATTGAAAAGCTCATTTTTTTGCTTGATATAATCCATTTTTTAAGACCTTAATTATACGGAAAACAAGATGTCATCATTGACTTATAAGGACTCAGGGGTTGATATTACCAAAGGCAATCAACTTATTGAAAAAATCAAACCTATCGCTAAATCAACTATGAGACCAGGAGTTTTAGCTGGTCTTGGCGGCTTTGGCGCAATGTTTGAAATCCCTCTAGATAAATACAAAAACCCGGTTCTCATTTCAGGGACTGACGGTGTTGGCACTAAGCTTATGGTCGCAGAAATGCTCAATAAGCATGACACAATAGGAATAGACCTAGTGGCAATGTGCGTCAATGACCTCATTGTGCAGGGTGCTGAACCTTTATTCTTTCTTGATTACTACGCAACTGGATTACTAAATCCAGAGATTGCTACTTCAGTCATTGAAGGAATTGGTGAAGGCTGTAGGCAATCTAGATGTTCGTTAATTGGTGGCGAAACTGCTGAAATGCCTGGCATGTATAATGGCGAAGAATATGATTTGGCAGGCTTTTGTGTAGGTATTGTTGAGAAGGATCAAGTTATAGATGGCTCTAAAGTCAGTGAAGGTGACCACATTATTGCGTTAGGCTCTTCCGGACCCCATTCAAACGGATACTCATTAATCCGTAAAGTTTTAGAAAAAGCAACCCCAACGACAAATCAACTCAACTCATTAATTGAGCCAACTAAAATTTATGTTAAGTCCATATTGTCTCTAGTAAATACTCTGCCTGTCCATGCCATATCCCACATTACTGGAGGTGGACTTCTTGAAAATATACCCAGGGTCTTACCCGAACATCTTGCTGCGAGACTGGATTCAAATTCTTGGAATCAACCAGAAATCTTTAAATGGCTTCAAACTCAAGGCAATATTGACACTAACGAAATGTATAGAGTATTAAATTGTGGTGTTGGAATGGTTGTTATCATTCCAAAAGAATTATCAAGTAATGCTATTGAACATTTAAGTGAATGTGGAGAAAAAGCCTGGCTTATTGGAGAAGTCGTTCTTTCAATAGATGAGCAAGTGATAATCAAGTAAGAATGAAAGCCGTTATTTTAATTTCAGGGAATGGCTCTAATTTACAATCAATCATTGACAATGCTGATAGAATTGATCTTCAAATTTCTGCAGTTATAAGTAACAATCTAAATGCTTTCGGCCTAAAACGAGCAGAATCAGTAAATATTGATACCTATTTTGTAGACCCAGATCTATTTGAAACGAAAGAAACTTATGATAGTAAACTCATATCAATAATTGATGGTTTAGGAGTTGAGCTCATTATTCTTGCCGGTTATATGAAAATCCTCTCATCAATCTTTATTAATCATTTTGCTGGAAAAATCCTGAATATCCATCCCTCACTTCTACCTAAATATCCTGGACTGAATACTCATCAAAGGGCAATTGATGCTCTTGAAAAAAATCATGGCGCAAGCGTTCATTTTGTTACAGAAGAACTAGATGGAGGCCCAATAATCAGCCAAGAAATTGTTAATATTGATAAAAATGAAACCGAAACAACTCTCGCCAAAAAGGTTCTTGAAAAAGAGCATATTCTTTATCCAAAAGTTATTCATTGGTATACTCAAAATAGGCTTAAACTCATAAATAAAAATACCGCAACTCTTGATGGAAAAATTATATGAAGAAAATTTTATTCTTATTTTTTAGCTTTATTTTTACAAATTCTCTTGCACTCTCTCCATATATTGGCAGCTACGAGCTCTATGCGGATACAAAAATAGGCAACTTAAAAATAGGAACAGCTATGCTTGATCTCAAAGTTAATGAAGATCAATTTGTTTTTACAACCGATGCCAAAACAGGATCTTTATGGAAAGCTTTATATGATTATTCTAGATCTGAAAAAAGCACAGGAAATGAGATTGATGGACAGATCATCAACAATTACTTCAGTGTTATCGAAAAAATTAAGGGCGAAGTCAAAAAGAATTATGAAATCAACATAGTCACAGACAAAAATTACGCAATCTCAAGCTCAGGAGAAGAGTGGGAAATAAAACCCGGCCTTCTTGTTGATCCTCTTAGCGTATACCTTGCGCTTTCAAACGACATGCTTAATCAACCCGATCAAGGTGAATTTACCTACCAAGTCGTCGATCAAGATGGTGTTAAGTATTTAAAATTTCAGATGGATGGCATGGAAGAAATTGAAATTAATGAAACTTTAATCGAAACTTATCGAGTAATTTGCCAAGAATTAGAACTCACTCTTAATTTATCTGCAAAAGACAATTTTCAACCAATCAAGATTAGCAAAGTCAACGGCAAGACTGAATTCACAATGCTGCTTATTGAGTTCAGTGGTTAACTTCTAAAGGTGTTTTTTCAGAAATTCTCCAGTAAATGAGTTTTTATTCATAGCAACCTCTTCTGGTGTTCCATAAGCAATGATTTGACCGCCTTTGTTACCGCCCTCTGGACCTAAATCAACAATCCAATCAGCCGTTTTGATAACGTCAAGATTGTGCTCAATAATGACAATTGTATTGTCACGATCTCTGAGCCTAAAGATTACCGATAGCAGATTTTTGATATCATGAAAATGAAGCCCACTTGTAGGCTCATCGAGTATATATAAGGTTTGACCAGTATCAGTCTTTGAAAGCTCTTTTGCAAGCTTTATTCTTTGAGCTTCCCCTCCAGATAAAGTAGTAGCGTTTTGACCAAGCATAATGTAGGAAAGACCAACATCCATAAGAGTTTGTATTTTTTGATTAATCTTTGGAATGGGTTTAAAGAAATCCAATGCATC
>CAZEAO010000081.1:0-4631 GCA_964510245.1 uncultured Piscirickettsiaceae bacterium
TCCCATTTATCCCAAAGCAGAAAAACTGTTAAAAAAATCGCAATAAATAGAAAGAGTTTTTGAGTATTCATAAGTTTTTAAATTGTTTTAATTTTTTTGGGAACTGGATCATAACTTGCTTCAGACCAAGGATGGCATTTACTGATTCTTTTGGCTCCAAGAGTAACGCCTTTAATAGCACCGTGGTATCGAATTGCATCAAACGTATATTCAGAACATGATGGTATATGACGACAATTGTTCCCCAAAATAGGACTTATTAACCATTGATAAAGCTTAATTAAAGGTAAAAGTAAAAATTTCATTATGAGGTCGCCCTGTTTTTAACTTTTTTCATAAGCGAAAGTAAATCAAGAGTTATCTCGCTGTTATTTTTTTTATGGGACTTTTTAGCCATAACGACAAAGTCTAAATGGTCCAAAACGCTACGGTTCTTTCTAAAAGTTTCTCGAGCCAAGCGCTTTAAATGGTTTCTATCGACAGCCTTTTTGTGATCTTTTTTGGACATTGCAAGTCCAAGCCTTGAAAATGAATTGCCGGAATTACTCGCCACAATTTTCCAAAATTTACTTTGAGAGTGATGACCCTTTTTGAAAACGTGAGCGAATTCTTTGGAATTAGTAATACGCGCACTTTGAGCGAGCGAGTTTGACATTTGTTTAAGCTGCTAAGCGCTTACGCCCTTTTTTTCTACGTGCATTTAGTATGGCACGCCCTGCACGAGTTTTCATTCTTGCTCTAAAGCCATGGTTGCGCTTACGTTTTAGTACACTTGGTTGGAAAGTTCTTTTCATAATCTATATATGCCAACAAAAAATTTTGCAATTTTACCATACTTGGACAGCCTCGGTATGCCTGTTAAATATGAGTTTCTTTGCTAATATAGCTTTAATAAAGCCCAACCTAGAAAAAGATGTGGATAATGAAGGTAGTGAATAATTAGTTGATTTAATTAAGTAATCACTTTATAACTTAAATGGAGGTTGAAAAAGTGATTATTGCCCACAAGTAATAGCCAAGCATTAAAAGACTCTTTTTGATTTCAGTAAAGAGTCTAGAAATGATTATTTAGTAAGATACGTTAATTTAAAGAGGTTTTATGACTAACAATATTCTCGATGTACTCACCTTTATGTTTGACTTCCTGTTTGACTCTGCAGAACAAGACTCAGCTCAAGAGCTAGATGACGATCTACTAAAGACCCATCTTTCTGAGGCAGGGTTTGATTCTGAGCGTATAGAAAAAGCTTTAATCTGGCTTGAGAATATTGCTGCATTGCAGGATGGAAAAATTGCAAGTTTTAATACTGTGCACAATTCCATGAGAATTTACAACGATCTTGAAAAAACAAAATTAGATGCAAGAGCTAGGGGTTTTATAATGTTTATGGAGAATATGGGTCAACTAAATCCAAGTCAAAGAGAAACAGTAATAAATCAGGTTATGTCTTTGGAAGACTCAAAGCTAAGCATCGATGATTTGAAATGGGTTGTTATGATGGTTATCGGAAACAGTGCAGAGTCAGCTGTTCCATCACAATGGATTGAGTCTATTGTGTTTCACGACGATAACCCTACTCTCCAGTAGGACTTTTTTATGTCAAAAAACCTTGTTATTGTCGAATCGCCGGCGAAAGCAAAAACAATTGAAAAATTTTTAGGTCCAGACTACATTGTTAAGTCTAGCATTGGTCATATCAGAGATATGCCAAAGAAAGGGATGGGTGTTAGCATTGAAAATGACTTCCAGCCCACATATGCTATAAGCTCAGACAAGAAAAAGGTGGTTGCCGACTTAAAAAAATCAGCAAAAGCTGCCAACAAAATCTTTCTGGCTACGGACGAGGATCGTGAGGGAGAGGCTATTGCGTGGCATTTACAGCAAGCACTCTCATTAGAAGTAGATACCCCGAGAATAGTTTTTCATGAAATCACAAAAGGCGCAATCACTGAGGCAATTACAAACCCAAGAACAATAAACGCTGATTTAGTTAATGCCCAACAAGCTAGGCGCATCATTGACAGGCTTGTTGGATTTGAAATTTCCCCAGTTCTTTGGCGCAAGATTTCAGGAGCTCGTTCAGCTGGCAGAGTTCAATCTCCTGTTGTCAGACTGGTTGTAGAAAGAGAGCGTGAAATTTCAGCACACTCTCCTGTTAGCTCTTATAAAGTAAAAGCAAATCTTGCCAATAAGGATAATCAAAATTTAGAGGTAAAGCTTAGTAAAGAATTTGGTTTGAAAGATGAAGCTCTTTCTTTCGCAGAAGATCTTGTTCAGTCTCAATTAACAGTTGATTTTGTTGACACTAAGCCTTCTAAAAGGTCTCCTAAGGCTCCATTCATTACTTCTACTTTGCAGCAAGAAGCGTCACAAAAGCTTGGCTTTTCAGTTAAGCAAACTATGTCCATCGCGCAAAATTTATATCGAGAAGGCGCAATTACATATATGAGGACTGACTCTTTAAATTTGTCTGAAGTTGCAATTACCGCTGCTGAAGAGGAAATTATAAAGAAATATGGAAAAGAGTTTCACCAAGCTAGAAGATATAAGACTAGTTCTAGTGGAGCCCAAGAAGCTCATGAAGCTATCAGGCCAACTGATCTAACGAAACCAACTATTCTTGGTTTGGATGAGCAGTCTTCAAAGTTATACTCATTAATCTATAAAAGAACACTGGCTTCTCAGATGAGTGACGCACAGTTACAAAAAACTAAAGTCAACATTAATATATCCGGGAGGAGCGAGCACTTTATAGCCGATGGTGAGGTGTTATCTTTTGCAGGCTTTCTGGAGGTTTATGATTATATGGCTTCGGATGATAAACGATTGCCTGAAGTTAATCAGAATGAAAAACTGACTTTGGTTGATATGAGTGCAAGGGAGTCTTTTTCTAGGGCAAAACCAAGATACACAGAGGCATCATTAGTCAAAGAGATTGAGCAAATGGGGATTGGCAGACCATCAACCTTTGCAACAATGATTACAACTGTTCAAGACAGAAATTATGTTGTCAAGGATACTAGAGAGGGAGTTCAGCGAGATTATCAATTGATAGAGATTGCAAATGGTGTGATTTCTCAGCTTACGCAAACTGAAACGACTGGAACTGAAAAAAATAAACTGTTTCCAACCAACGTTGCTTATCTTTTGGTCGATTTTTTGCTTAAATACTTTAGAAACATTATTGGCTATGAGTTTACAGCCAATCTAGAAAGTGATTTTGACCTTATTGCTCAAGAATCAAAGTCGTGGACTGGAGTAGTCCGAAGTTTTTATGAGCCATTTCATGAGCAAATTGAGCTTGCTAAAGACATTTCAAGAGATGAGACTCATGGCAAAAGAGCGCTTGGCGATGATCCGGTTTCTGGTAAGCCAGTGAGTGTTCGATTTGGTCGTTACGGAGCATTTGCTCAGATTGGAAAACAGGATGACGAGGAAAAACCAGTTTTTGCATCCTTAAGAAGAGGACAAGATATTGAAAATATCACTCTTTTGGAGGCGTTAGAACTATTCAAAATGCCGAGAACTGTGGGTGAGACCGAAACTGGTGAGACAATTAAAGCAAACTATGGTCGCTTTGGGCCTTATCTTCAATATGGCAAAAAATATGTTTCTCTAAAAGATAAAACTCCAGAGGAGGTGACTCTAGAGACTGCATTAGAACTCATTGCAGCAAAAGAAAAATTTGATGCAGAAAGAATTATAAAAGTTTTTGAGGATTCTGAAATACAAGTTCTTAATGGACGTTTTGGTCCATACATTTGGAATGGTAAAAAGAGAGGAAAAGGGCAGAAAAATGTCACAGTCAAAAAAGTTTTTGGAGATAAAGATCCTGCTGATTTATCCATAGATGAGTGTAAAAAAGCTATAGAAGGCAAAATCAAAGCAAAATCTAAGTCAAAAAAAACAAAAAAGAAGGCCTTACCAAAGAGCAAAACATAACTTAATTTATAAGATCTAGTCTTAATTGTATTCAATGGTTTCCAATGCTGTGAGAAAATCAATTTATCAAATAAAACATAGTTGCTAATGACAAAAGTAAAGATATGTGGATTTACAAATGCTGACAATGCAAGAGATGCAGCGATGGCAGGTGTAGACGCTATTGGTCTAGTTTTTTATGGTAAGTCTCCTAGAAATGTTGATATTCATAGAGCGCGAGAGATAATTGAAGAGCTTCCTCCATTTGTCAACAGAGTGGGTTTGTTTGTCAATCCAAATCCAAGTTTTGTCGATGAGGTATTGTGCGAGGTACCACTTGATACCCTTCAGTTCCATGGCGATGAGAGTGCTCTAGATTGTACCCAGTATCAAATGCCATTTATTAAATCTGTGCGAGTAAAGCCTGAGACTAATGTTGTTCAAGTGGCAGAGCAATTTTCGAAGGCCAGCGCTATTCTTCTTGATTCATACAACCCTATACAGTATGGCGGGACTGGTGAGGCATTTGATTGGTCTTTAGCTTGTGTCGATATATCTTTACCAATCATTCTTGCTGGCGGTTTAAATGAGGAAAATGTATCTAAGGCAATTAATCAAGTAAACCCATATGCTGTAGATGCTTCTAGCGGCGTTGAAAGTGCACCAGGAGTTAAGGATATTGATAAAATAGTAGCTTTTATAAGAAATA
>CAZEAO010000082.1:0-4613 GCA_964510245.1 uncultured Piscirickettsiaceae bacterium
CCTTTAATAATTTACCCGCTTTAAATGCAGGTACATTTGATGCTGAAATTTGAATAGCTGCGCCTGTTTGCGGGTTACGGCCAGTACGTGCAGCACGAGCTCTTACCAAAAAACTTCCAAATCCAGTAATGGCTACTGAATCACCGCTTGCTAGCGCTCCAGTAATCGCACTAGTTGTAGCTTCTAAAGCACGAGCAGCATCAGCTTTAGAAAGACCTGAGTTATCAGCAATTGCTGAAACTAAATCTGATTTATTCATTATTTTAACTCCATAATTTTAAAAAGTATTGATGTAAAACCTTGAAGACTTATTGCATAGGTTTAATTTAGATTATCCACTTATAAACCCTTATGTCAAGCCACATTCAAGATTAATTAGCAAAAATTTTATCTAGCAAAATAACTAAAAAAAAAATTAACTTTTAGTGAATTCAAAGTAAGATTCAAAATTTTCAATCAAAACTTCTTTTGTAATTTCTCCAATATGTTTATAAACGATTAGCCCCTCTTTATCTATTAAAAAAGTTTCAGGAGTGGCATATACTCCGAGCTCTAAACCAATTTTACCTTGAGGATCAAAAATGATTTCATCGAAAGGATTTCCCATGACCTGAAGATATTCTTCTGCATCATTTTTTGTATCTTTATAATTTATTCCAATCAATTTAAGGTTATTATTTTTTGTAATATTCATGATGATTTCATGCTCTTTTCTACAAGTAACACACCATGATGCCCACACATTAACAAGGGTTATATGATTTGTCATCAAGTCATTAAATTTAACCTTTTCATTTGTGTGAAAATCAACACCCTCAAGAACTGGAAACATTTTCCCAACTAACGGAGAAGGAAGCTTATTTGGATTCGTGTTTAAACTTAGAAATAAGAATATTCCAATAACTAGAAATATGATTAGAGGAATTATTTTTTTCATTTTTTTGCCTCTATAATTTCCAGTGCATCAGCCACTTCAGGTGGCATGTAGTTTTCATCATGTTTAGCTAAAACTGAAGTTGCAATAAAAGTATTTCTATTTGATAGTGAGCCTGAGGCAACCACTCCTTGGCCTTCCCTAAATAGGTCAGGCAAAATACCTTCATAAGTCACTTCAATGGATTCGATATTGTCAGTTACCGAAAAGGTTACGAACATTCCGTTTCTTTCCACACTATCGTTCTCAACAAGCCCACCTACCCTAAAACTTTTGTTAGTTGGAGCTTTGCCATCTAAAATATCTGACGGCGTGTAGAAATATAATAAGTTTTCACTAAAGGCTTTTATGCCCAAGTATCCAGCCAAAAATACTCCAGACACAAGAAGTCCTACCAGGATCATTCGGTTTTGTCTTTTAGTCATTTATTTCTCAAGTACTTATTTGATAGAGACAAAAGAGCATTAGTATGGTTACGTTTAGCGTTCATAAATAGAGTAATGATTGTTGCTGCAGAAACGCCATATGCAAGCCAGACATAAAATGCATACTTTCCATATGGAAGAAAAGAAAAAAACTCTACCATTGTCATGAGATTAAACTCCTTACCTCTTCTTGAACCCAACGAGAATTTTGCTCGCGTATCAGAACTTCAGTCCTCGCCTTTATTGCCACAAGCAATGCATAAAGTAAAATAGATGCAACAAACATTAACGCAAGAGCAATTTGCATATCAGGATCTTTTATACCTCCTGTTCCTACTGAATAACCCTGATGCAGTGTATTCCACCATTTAACTGAATAGTGAATTATAGGAAGGTTAATCAAGCCAACAATAGCTAATATCGAGCTAGATTTAGCTGCAGTTCTTGGATTATCGAACGCGCTATTTAGGGACATATAAGCAAGGTATAAAAATAGCAATACAAGCTCTGAGGTTAACCTTGCATCCCAAACCCACCATGCCCCCCACATTGGCTTACCCCATATAGCACCCGTAGCAAGTGCAATAATTGTAAATGCAGCACCAATTGGTGCGGAAACTTTAGCGACAACCTCCGCCATTTTTATTTGCCAAATAAGTCCAATTCCTCCAGCAATCGCCATAATTGCATAGACCATCATTGAAAGGATTGCGCTTGGAACATGAATAAAAATAATTCTGTACCCGTCTCCTTGTTGATAATCAGCTGGCGAGATTACTAAAGTCCAATACAAGCCTACTATCAATAAACCAATAAAGGGCCAAAAAAACCATGGAATAAGCCTATTACATGTCTGATAAAAAACTTTTGGTGAGGCTTGTCTTTGAATCCACTTCCACATAAATTTATGCAGTTATAAAAAGGCTTTATTTTAATGATTTTTCAGCCACATTGTTTCGTAAATATATAGGCTGTGGTAGCTCTAAAGTTGCACTTATACCGCTATTTAATGACTCTAAAGTTAAATCTATTAAGCTTGATGATTCTGGAAAAATGGATAAATCAATTTTATTAATGTTTGATGCTAATTTTAACTTTTCACTGTGCACTTTCCAACCAGTTCCCACTCCAACAAAACTAGAATCTAAATGATCAACTTCTTCAGGTTTGCATATTTTCTTATTATCTAACAATCCATTGACATATGTTGCCCAATAAACCTCTCCCATCCTTGCATCAAGAGCAACACCTAATTTTTTTATTTCAAGTATTTGGCATGCTCTAAATCCAAGCAGTTCGAGAGTTGAAAAACCGATTGTAGGAATCTCCATAGATAAAGAGAGTCCTTGCACAACACCAATACACATTCTAACACCAGTGAATGCTCCAGGACCACGAGAGTAGCTAATTAAATCAACCTCGTTAAGTTGAGCCTCAGACTCGTAAAAAACTTCATCACACATTTTAAGAATATGACCAGAAGTTTTTTCAACACCTGATAAAACCCTACTAACTCTTTCACCAGATTTATACAAAGTGACGGATGCTATTTCTGTACAAGAATCAATAGCTAATATGTTCAATTTATTACTCTCTTGTATTTTTCATGCATTGATAAAATCATCTTAACGCGCCTATTCAGCCTATCTGGAAATTTTGTTGGATTATAGTAAGAAGGTCCTTTTAATAAAGCAACAAGTGTTGCCATCTCCTCTAAGTTTAAATCTTCAACATTTTTGTTGAAGTAAAAAAGACTACCACTTGCAAATCCATGAAAAGCCATATCCCCTTTTTGCGCTAAATATACCGTATTCATGTATCTCTCAAGAATAAAATTTTTTTCATAAGAAATCTCTAAAATAATTGACATCAAAGCTTCTTCAAATTTCCTTGAGAATGTTTTTTCTCTTGATAAAAGAGAGTTTTTTATCAGTTGCTGGGAAATAGTACTAGCCCCCCTAAGAGACTTATCTTCGAAAAGATATCCATAGATCGCCCTTGCAATCTCTTTAAAATCTATACCATGGTGATTAAAGAAGGACTGATCTTCTACTATCAAAAGCATATTTATAAGGTCTGGCGAATAATCATTAAGAGAATATTCAACCAAACTAACATTATTTCTTTGTTTTAATTGTGAAGAAAATTCAGTTTTGACTTGACTATGCAAATTAAATACATAATAAGTAAATACGAGAAGTATTAGAACAACTATTCTTTTTATCCAAGCTTTAATAATTAATTGCATTTTTAAGATTCTTTATTTTATGAGCATTAGTCAAATTAAGATTATTTTTTTTATTGAACAGGATGAATGAATCCACTCAAAATGGCATTTATTAAATAATTGATTAACGTTCTGAAGGTTAATGCCTGATCCTGGCATGATATGGATTCTTCCAAATGTTCTATTATGCATTTCAGACAAAACAGACAAGCCCTCGATGGCAGTCTCATATCCACCAGAAGATAGAATGGTATCAAAACCAAGTTTGATGCCAATTTCAACTGATTTGATTGTTTTGTTTATTGTATCTACAGCTCTATGAAGAGTTTTTTTCAGACCGATAGAATGAGTAACTAATTGCTCCAGTAAATCAATGTCTAGTTCTCCATTAGGTAAAGTTGCTCCAAATACAACTCCTTCTATATTGCAAGAACGAACCTTATCAATATCACTTAACATTTGTTTTAAATCTTCAGAATTGTATACAAAGGCACCTTTTTTTGGTCGAATCATTACTCTAGCTGGAATCCCGCATTTAGAAGTAAGTTCTATTAAGTCCATAGAAGGAGTTAGACCGCCATATTGCAACGAACTGCAAAGCTCTATTCGGTCTGCCTTACCTTCAACGCAAGCCTCTATACCTTCAAAACTATCAACACAAACTTCTAGTTTAGTTTTCATAAAATTAAGTTTATATTAATGTGTACATTATTGCGATAAGAACTGCAATTAATTGATAATTAGAGAGTAACTAGTATAAAATACCACCTTCCTTGCTTGACCGGCTAATGTTGGCAAGCTTTTTTAATCCATAAGGAGATATAGATGAGACATTATGAAGTAACTCTCATTGTCCACCCTGATCAAAGCACTCAGGCAACAACAATGATTGATAAATATAAAGAACTAATCACCTCAGGTGGTGGAATTGTTCATAGAGAAGAGGACTGGGGTCGTAAACATCTCGCCTATCCAATCAACAAGATTTATAAAGCACATTATTTAATGATGAATATTGAGTGTGACA
>CAZEAO010000083.1:0-4557 GCA_964510245.1 uncultured Piscirickettsiaceae bacterium
TCAAGAACTGTATTATCGTTCGCAGTATTTGAAGGCCACTCAGTTAACTGCATACCTAAACCATGCCCAAGCCTTCCAACAGTATTTCCAAGGGCGCCACCCTTCTGAAGAACATTATTCATAGCATTAAATATATCTGTTGTGGTATTACCGACCTGTGCAGCATTAAAGCCTGCCTCAGTTGCATCATAGGCAACTCTATAAGCTTTTTTTGTCTCCTCTGCTATTGAACCAAAGGCATAATTTCTATCAAAATCACAGTAATAACTATCAAAAACTGAACCAGTATCAATGATGAAAAGATCACCCTCCTCAATTATTTTATCTGTGGGGCCCATTATGATTGAACCATAACCTTTCTGCCCTGATCCTGAAACGATATAAGGAGAATCGTCTACACCGAGCGTAAGAAGATGCTGCTTGAAACGGCGACAATTTTCTTGCTCACTCTCACCAGCACGAAGTAGGCCTTCTAAATCGATAAAACCCTGAGAAGTTATCTGACAAATATGTCTGATCTTTGCAATTTCAGCTTCAGATTTAACAAAACGGACTCTTCGCATTATCTTGTTGGCATCCTTAATTTCAATTCCTGAGAGATTTTTAATTAGAAATTCATAGTCTTCCAAAGGCATTCTCAAAGTGCTTTCGAGTGTTTTGGGTACTCCCAATGATTTGTGATTTACCATCAATGATTTAATGGTCGAAAGAAGCAAACTGATTCCATCATCCTCTGGATTGGGTGACGTCCAAGTCTGAATATCATCTATCCATGTTTCTCTCATACCAGACTCTCCAATGGTTGGAATGATTGCTTTAGGTTTACCTGAACTAGGAATCAAAACATACCAAGGCCTAGTTGGACTCTGAAAAAACTGAGATTTAAAGCCTGTGTAATATTCGATATCCACTTGAGTGGTTAATAAAATAGCATCCATTTTGTCTTGATACATAAGCTTCTGAATATTTTGCAACCTATTCTCGTATTCACTCACTTTAAAACCTCTATTTGGGATATCCATTTTTCTCATTACTTATTTAGCTCTACTTATAAGTTGTTCAGATGATTTTCCAACTAATTGTTCATACATTTCTTCGTCAGTATCGCCCTCAGTTCCGAAGAATAATATCTTAGAATTTTCGTTAATCATTAGTTTCGATTTTAAATTACTATCATTGCAGGCTATCAAAAAACCTGCTAAGCCTGTAATGGCTGATTCACCAGCAATGATAGGGTTTTTTCGATTAGCGAGTAGCCGCATAGCTTTTGGAATTGATTCGTCAGTAATGGACATGAAGTGAGGAGTATAACTTTCAAGAATTGACCAAGCCAAAACTGAAACTTCGCCACAAGCTAAGCCTGCCATAATTGTATCTAAATCACCGTGGACTGCAGTTGGTTCACCATTGACTGCACTCTGAAACAGGCAGTCAGCATTTGCTGGCTCTACTACAACAAATATCGGTGGACAATCTAGACTCTCTTGAAGAAAAGATACAACTGCAGCTGGGAAGCCACCGACACCGCCCTGAAGAAAAACATGAGTCGGAGTATCATTCATTTGCTTCATCGCCTCATCCACCATTACAGTGTACCCCTGCATGACGTCTTTCGGTATGTCTGTATATCCTTCATATGAGGTGTCAGACACCACTGTATATCCATTTTTTTCAGCAACTTCTGCAGCTATCCTCACAGAATCATCATAGTTTCCTTTAATCCTATTGACCACAGCACCATAATTTGCAATCGCCCTTTCTCTACCTGCGCTGACATTTCGATGAATGTATATTTCACAGCTGCATCCAAATTGCTGAGCTCCCCATGCTACTGACCTTCCATGATTACCGTCAGTCGCGCAGCATACTGTATGTCTTGAAGTATAGTCTTTGTAGATTCCAGAAATTAAGTCTGATGAGTTAGCATTGATACCCTCTTCATTCAGCTTCTTAATTAAGTGATTAGCTACAGCATAAGCTCCGCCAAGAGCTTTGAAGCTTTTCAGGGTAAATCGAGGGTATTCATCTTTGTAAAAGATCGATGAAACTCCTATCTCTTCAGCCATTTCATCAAAAGAGTAAAGAGGGGTTGGTTGATAATTATCCCAAGAAGTAATCTCTTTATTTGCTAGCCTAAAGCCTTCTAAACTTAAAATATCCTGATGCTTGTAATCAGAACCCAACTGAACTTTTGGGTTTGTAACATGTGAGAACGGTAAAGAAAAGTCACTGTAACTATTTGCCATTTTTTCCTTTTACATTATTGGAGCAAAAAATACCTTATACCCTAGAAACATTATTTTGTGTTAATTGTCGCTTTTCGATTGTAATGGATGCACCTGCCACTAATATGATGCCAATACCTTGAATTATAGTAATTGCGTCAAGGTAGGCAATAAAACCAATGATTAAAACAAGTAGTGGTTCTGTGTATCCAATATTGGCAGTTCTAATTGGGCCGTATTTCTTAATTGAAATATGATAAAACATCATCCCAATTGCAAAAAATACTCCAGATACCAAAGATAAGGCTAAGGCTTCTTTTTGAGGCCAATAGAATCCAGTTTGATTGATAAATAAATATAAAAAGACAAGCGCTGGTATAAGTGTAGTGTACTTAACTATCTCCCAATTTCTTAGCTTGCTTATCCTTGGAGTAAAGATCAAAATTAATGAATATGACAAAGCTGAAAGTAATGCCAATACTATACCTATAGCCATGGTGTAAAAGCCCTTCTCACTTTGTGATATCGCAGCAATCCCAATAATTGCTATGAGAAACATTGCTATGGTTGTCATATCTAGCGACTTTTTATTTACTATAGAAACAATTAAATAGGTTATCAAGGGGTAAGTAAATAGAATTACACTCGCTAGACCAACTGACATATACTTAACTGCTTCAACGTATAACCAAGACTGTATACCAAACAAAAAAGAAAGAATTAAAATCCAAAAACTTAGTCTTTGATCTTTAATCTTATTTAACGAATATAAACTTTTAGTTACAAATATAGATGTACAAAAAGTTGTTCCAAAACGAATAAATAAAAATAGAAAAGCACTCACTTCGAAAGTATAAATTAGAGGAATCATACTAACATTTAGAGCGTAAAAAAAGGCTGATAAAAGAGCAAATCGAATTACAAACATTTGAAGACAAATTGGCTGTATTGAATAAAATTGATTTTATAAGATAAATATCGAGTAAATTTAGTTCATTTCACTTCCAATTTGGTATTTTTTTTCCACTTTTTGGACACTTTAGGATATCATTGCCGCTTCATTTTATTTTAAGGAGACAAAATGAATTTTGATCAAAATTTAATTGCGCCTGGATTGGGTGTTTTAGGTTTGTTGATAGTCTTAATTATCTATCAATGGATCACCAAACAAGACGGTGGAAGTGGTGCTGTTAAAAAAATTGGCGACCAAATTCATATTGGTGCAATTGTTTTCATGCAGCGTGAATATAAAATGCTTAGTATTTTTGCAGCGGTTTTACTGGTGCTTCTATATATTTTCCTTGGTCCGGCGAGTGCTCTTTGTTTCCTTGTTGGTGCTGTAACCTCAGCGACTGCAGGTTATATAGGTATGAACACAGCAACTATTGCTAATTCAAGAACAGCTCAAGCAGCTCATGATAATGGAAGCGCATCTGCACTTACAGTTGCCTTCTTTGGTGGCTCAGTAATGGGTCTATCAGTTGCTGCTCTTGGTCTCATAGGTCTGGGAGGTCTGTATTACTTTTTTGGTGCAGAACATTCTGAGGCACTTCATGGTTTTGCAATGGGAGGATCAGTAGTCGCTCTCTTCTCTCGTGTCGGTGGAGGTATCTTCACTAAGAGTGCTGACGTTGGTGCTGACCTAGTTGGAAAAGTTGAAGCTGGTATACCCGAGGACGATCCTCGTAACCCAGCAGTAATTGCTGATAACGTTGGTGATAATGTAGGAGATATTGCTGGTATGGGTTCTGATATTTTTGAATCGTACTGTGGCTCTATGATTGCTACAATTGCAATTGCATCTACGCTTTCAGTGATGGCTCTAGACATGCTGGGTGGAAACAGAAGTGAACTCATGTTCCTTCCACTAGCGCTTGCATCACTCGGCCTTGTCTGTTCAATTATTGGAATCATTTTTGTTAAGCTTTCTTCAAACAAATCTCCAGAATCAGCTCTGAGAATGGGAACCATAGGCTCAGCAGTATTATTTATTTTTACTTCATACTTTTTAATCAGCTCCCTAGATGTTTCAAACTCAATCTGGGCAGCTGTACTTATGGGTAGTATAGGTGGCATCATAATTGGACTTGTAACCGAATACTATACAGCTGGAAAGCCAATCAGAGATATTGCAGAATCTGGAAAAACTGGAACTGCTACTGTCATGATTAAAGGTCTATCAGTTGGAATGCAATCTGTTGTGATTCCAATCTTGATGATTTGTTTAATCATCTATGTTTCAAACCTTTTTGTTGGTTTATACGGTGTTGGTATTGCTGCAATCGGCATGCTGGCAACTGTTGGTATGACTATGGCTATAGACGCTTATGGC
>CAZEAO010000084.1:0-4537 GCA_964510245.1 uncultured Piscirickettsiaceae bacterium
GATATTCTGCAGCAATATCTGAAACAAGAGCTCTCGCTAATATTCCTTGATCTTCCGCAGCATCACCAAGATTATTTTGTGCATCTTGAATAGCGGCAACTCCATCAGAGCTAGTTACTTTTGCCGTGCTAATTCCCCAGCCACAACAAAAACCATTAGCAGGCTGAACTTGAGCAGCTTGCAAAGTTGGCTCTAGAACAAGGTTAGCATAAACTAACGCGGCTGCTTTATTAGGAGCATTATATGGAATCGCCCAATAATTGAAATCTCCAATCATGTTGTCGTAAAAAGCAAAAGCTCTAGTTGTTGGTGGCGTAGTTCCAGCGGAGTTCGTAGGACCTGCTCCTCTTGGAGATTGAGTAAAACTCATATCAACTTCACCATTAGCAAATAATGCGTGCATTTCAGCATTATTAGTTGGATAGGTTTCTCCACCTCTATGTAAATCTTTCTCCCAAGAATTTAACAGTGCCCATACTTTTGGAGCCCATTTGTTATAAAGCTCTTCATTGTAAGGTCCAACCCATTGTTCATGACCACCACTTAATTCAAAGAAAATTTGCTTAACAAATCTAGTTCCAACAAATCCACCTTTACCTGGTCTAATATATGTAAATCTGCCTGGATTGTCAGAAATCCATTTAGTTAGAAATCCATAATTTCTTGGCATATCTTCATAGTCGCTTCTAGCTGAGTCATACATAAAATGAAACTGAGCACTTGACCAAGGGCTTTCCATACCATCAACTGGTCTTCCAAAGTCTAGATTAACCGCTGGGTTATCCCACGCAACAAACTGACTGTTAGGTAATCCAGCAGCAAATGGACCATAAAGAAGGTCTGCTTGTTTTAAAGTCCAGAAGTTTTCACCATTGATCCAAATCAAATCAATATTTCCATTATCTCCAGTTACACCAGCTTCTTTTTCACTTAATACCTGGTTAACAGCATCAACAGTTCCTGCCAAAGGCATTCTGTTTAAAGTAATGTTGTAATCATTTTTTAATGGAACTCCATAAAAGTCATCTACAAAACCATTGATTGCATCTGAACCGCCCCACATATAAACGTTTACTTGTCCGCCATCAGCAGCAGCTATGACGTCATCCCAAGAATTAAATCCTGGTGCAACTTCGGCTGAAGCTAATCTTGAAAAAAATAAACTAACTATAGCAAGGGTTATAAATTTAAACTTATTTTTCATTACATCTCCTTTTCTTAGTTAACAAATTATCAAATAAAGATTTATTTGATTAGTTCTCCAATGGCGATAAATAATCAACCAAGGGAATTTCTTCTATCAGCTTTAAGTTGTTCCAAGCTGCAAATTCTATTAATTCTTTACTATAATCACCCTGACCAACAGCGTAATGATGTTCATGACCAACCATATTCAAGGTATTCACTAAATTTTCTGAAGTTATTTTTTTTCGATTTAAGTGTATATCTCTAAACCAGCCTCTAGTGCCATCAAAGCCTTTATTAGTGTGTTCAAAAATACTTGAATTCAATACTAATATTCTTTCTGCATTGTTACTTATGTATGTTGTAGTAGTTTCTTGAGGAGCAAAAACTTGATCACCAGCAATACCATATTTTTTTTCAGTTTTTCTACCAAGCGTTGTGTGATCAACCCATTTAATACCATCTTCGTTAGCAAAATGTCTTGGTGATACTCCACAATGCCACATTTGAACAGCATCTGCATTTTTATCAAAGGTTGCAAGGTCTAATAATGTAGATGATTTTTCAGCATTTGATATGTAGTTTAAAAGAAGCATACTTATTGAACCCTGCACATCGCCTTCGCATGATACCGCTATGCCATCTTCACTTCCTAGCCAGCCATAAGCCATACAAGGAGCTATACCATATAAATCTTGAAATTGAGACCAGCATTGAACTGCTAAAGAATCCCAATTATTATCTTCTTTCATTTTCTTTAAAGCAAAATAAACACGAGTTACTTTATTAAATGATTCTTCATCGGATACTGAAATGCCAGAAGCTGCACTTTTGATTTTTTGAATTTCACTATCAATGGTTTTTTGATCAAAGCCTTTTGCGATTTCAATTAAGTCTTTGATTGTTGATTCTTCAATAGTAATACCCAGATTCTGTTTAATTTTTAATTGATCAACCTTCATATTATCAAAGCCTGGTGCTATTCCTCCCACCAGTCCTATTTTGGTATGATTCATTTTCTTAAGGGCAACTAATGATCTAACAGTTATAGAAAATTTATTCTTAAACTCGTCAGTATTCGCATAGTTGTAAAACCATTTAGTTGTAATTTTTTTATCAGATAAAACTTTTTTAATCATGGCTAAGTAATGACTTGTAGAAACTAAAGAGTGTAACTTGACGTCACCTTCCATTTCAATATCTGGAACTGCCCAAATACCCATCTTGTCTGTTATGTTACAGAGGGGATATAATTGTTCGCCTGCACTACAAGAACTTGTTTGAAGAAGTAAAAAATCAATCTTGTTCTTAAAAAACTTTTCCGCTTCTATTGAGTCTTCTGTTGAAAAAATAGTTTTGTGAAATGGAATAAAATTAACATCAAAATTTGCTAGTAGTTTTTTTAAACCAGCTTCAGATTTTTCTCTAACTTGATATTCATTTGAATAGTATGGAGCAATAGCTGTTGCAACGTACCCAATATTTAATTTAACAGTCATTAATAAGTAAAGCCTAAAGTTTCAATACTAAGGTGATATCATATCACATGCATTGTTATAATAAACTTTATTTTTTATTACACTTTAGAATTCAAAAAATTCACTGCTACTATAACGTTTTATAGTTTATCATATAAATTAATTATGTATTTTTTTGAATTGTTATAACAACTTATATTATGCATATTGAACATAATAAATTAAATTGGATTTATAAAAAGCTTTTCACTATTCGATATTTCGAAGAGAGAATAAAAAAAATTGCTAAAGAGAAATCAGTCCCTGGCTATTTGCATACTTGTATCGGGTCTGAAGCAATTTGTGTTGGAGCTATGTCTGCTCTAGGTGATGATGACTGGGTTTCAAGTACTTACCGTAATCATGGTCATGCGATTGCAAAAAATTGTGAATTAAAACAAATAACATCAGAAATTTATGGAAGAAGTACAGGCATCTGTAAAGGTAGAGGTGGAAGTATGCATATTAGTGATTTTGATAAAGGCATGCTAGGATCTTTTGGAATCGTTGCCGCAGGTCCGCCAGTGGTTTTAGGAGCTGCACTTCAGGAAAAAATCAATGGTGGATCCAAAATGTCAGCTACTTTTTTTGGAGATGGAGCAATACATAATGGTGCGTTTCATGAGGCTGCAGGCTTAGCTAAACTTTGGGATGTTCCAATGCTATTTGTTTGTGAAAACAATGGATATGCTGAAGCTACTGCGACTGATTGGCATATTAACACCAAGGAACTTAAAGATATAGCTAAAGCTTACGATATGATTTCATACCAAGGAGATGGAAACAATGTATTTGAAGTTCGTCAAATTACCAGAGATGCTATTATTGAATCAAAAGATAAAAAAACTCCTATTTTTTTAGAGTTTAAAAATTATCGTTTTTCGGGTCAGTATGAAGGTGATACACAGCTTTATCAGCCATTAGAAGAGATTGACAAGGCTAAAAAAAATGACCCAATTAAAAAATCAATTGAAATGGCATCTGACTATAACTTTTCATCTGATGAAATAAAAAAAATACAGGATGATGCATTTAATGAGGTAAATGAAGCATTTGATTTTGCTGAAACTCAACCCTGGCCTAAGCCAGAAGATGCACTTGATCAAGTATACGTCAACTACCCAAGAGACCTGCTAATATGAGAGAACTATCAGTAAAAGATGCAATTAACGAGGCCTTAGTTGAATCGTTTCAAAATGATAAAAATGTAATTTTGATGGGTGAAGATATTGCTGGAGGAAAAGGAAGAGAAGATTATCCTGGCACGCAAGATAGCTGGGGTGGGCCATTTGGTGTAACACAGGGACTGCTAACTAAATTTGGCCCCGAGAGAGTTCGAGATACAACCATTACAGAGGCTGGATTTTTTGGAGCTGCAGTTGGGGCTGCTATGACTGGCTTGAGACCAATCGTTGAATTGATGTATGTTGATTTTTTAGGGGTTTGTTTCGATCAGTTGATGAATCAAGCCGCCAAAATGAGATATATGTTTGGTGGAAAGATGCATGTTCCCATGGTTGTTCGAACAGTTGTTGGGGCTGGCTTTAGAGCTGGTAGCGAGCATTCACAAACCCTTTACAGTATATACACACACATACCTGGCCTTAAAGTTGTTGCGCCGTATGACGCATTCGATGCAAAAGGTTTATTGTTGTCAGCAATTCAAGATGATGATCCAGTAATATTCATGGAGCACAAAAGATTGTATATGAAAAAATGCAATGTTCCAGAAGACATGAAACCTATCCCTTTAGGAAAAGGAAGGATAAGACGTCAAGGAAAAGACGTTACTATAATAGCAATACAAAGAATGAATCTTTTTGCTGAAGAAGCTG
>CAZEAO010000085.1:0-4530 GCA_964510245.1 uncultured Piscirickettsiaceae bacterium
ACTAAAGTTCTAAACTTTAAGGCCGTCTCTTGAGGCGGCCTTAATTTTATTTAAAATTCAACCCTGATAATGTTTGAGTCTGTTCTAAATCTTAATAGTTGGTTTCTGTTCTTTACTGTTTATCTTTTGATTGGCTTTGTGCTCTCAAAAGAAGTCTACGGCTTTGTACCGAAAATCATGTCTAGTATCGGTTGGCCAATAGAATTTACTCAAAAGTTATTCGGTACTAAATCACTACCTTATTTATTTTTATTTCCAAATATTCTGATATTTGGTCTATTTACTTTTCTTCCATTGTTTATGAATTTTGGATTTTCAGTAACCGATGGAACAAGCATAAACTTTGAATCTCGAGACTTCTCTGGTCTAGATAACCTTGCAAGAATTACACAAGAAGTTCAAATTGATACTGGCGGTATCAATGTTGAGAATGATAAATTTCAAGCGGCTCTTTATGACACCTTTGTGTTTGTCATTCTTCAAGTTCCAATTATGATTCTCATTGCACTATTCACTGCAATAGTTCTCAATAGAGAGATTATTGGAAGAGGTTTTTGGAGGGCTGTGTTTTTTTATCCAGTCATGCTCAGTCCAGTTGTTGTTGCCTTTTTATGGACACTTATTTTAAAGAGACAGGGAATGCTCTCCCAAACCTTAATAGATTGGAATTGGATTAGCGAGCCAATACAATGGCTAGTCGACCCTTCATGGACCATGTTTTGGTCTATCTTTGTTTATACATGGGCTCATATGGGCTTTTATATGCTTATATTGCTGGCTGGGCTTCAGTCCATTCCGAGAGACTTGTATGAAGCAGCACAGATGGATGGGACCAATGAAAGGAGAGTATTTTGGCGAATTACGTTGCCGCTGTTAATGCCAATTTTGCTTGTTGTGACGGTGTTATCCCTAATTAAAGCCGTGCAGGCTTTTGAAGAATTGTATGCGCTCCAAGTGGGATGGGTCTCTCTTGTATCGTATATCGTAGAGAACGCTGGAATTAGAGGACAAAAAACATTTTTTGGTCTGGGTATTGCAGCTATGGCCTCTCTCATCGTGGCGCTTATTTTGATTATCCTTTCTTTATTGCAGTTCTATTTAACTAGGAGGCAAGTCAAGCTATGACAGATGTCATTAAATTTTTTACTAGAAGACAAGGAAAGAAGAAAGCTAGCCTGACTGACTGGATCTCCTATGGCTTCTTATTTCTTGGTTTTTTAATCATATTTTTGCCGGTTTTGTGGCTCGTGATGAATTCCGTTAAATCTCAATTTTTACTTCAAAAATATGACACTAACTTTCTTCCGATGGATTACGAACGTGTTGCAAGGGCTACGACCTATGGACCAGAAGGTAAAGACATTATCATTATGAAGGATCTTGAGCCTTGGGTCTTGTTTTGGAAGAATTTGGATGATGAAGAAAAGGCTGAAAAAGATGTTATCAACTACATTAATAATTTTAGTGGTAATGAGTATTACGCCTTGAGATCACATTTTGGTCTGGTTTCAGTTCTATCGAAAGAGTTAATCTCTAATCAGAATTTACCTGAATGGCTTATCAAGTACCCAAGCATGTTTCCGAGTGCAAAGAAAGACTATGACCCACAGTCCATAGTAGACTCTCTAAATGATGAAGATGCCAGATTATTATCAGAATTCCTAGGACTTAAACCTTATAAGGCAAATGGATTCACCGCGCAAATTTTGGTCTCTATGCCTGATCCTGAAACAGGCGAGTCGATTGAGTATTCTGTAAGCCGAATTAACCCATCAAAGGATACTGTAAATGCTCGACTTATATCTAACCCGCAAGGAGGAATAACCAAGCTTCCTCAGAACGAAATCATCATCAATAAGAGCTTGAAGCCGTCTTGGATTAATTATACGGACCCTCTCACTAAGAAAGCCTTAGGAAGTTTTGATGCCGTTAGGTGTTTGAATAATTCAGTATTTGTTACCATTGTTGCAACTATCATCACTCTTCTCATTAACTCAATGGCTGCTTTCGCTTTGTCGAAGTATCGCTTTAATGGACAGATTGTTTTCTTTGTAATCATTTTGGCAACTTTAATGGTTCCGGCATCGGTGCTGATTGTTGGGATATTCAAAATGGTAACCATGACTGGCTTGTCTGGCTCTCTCTGGGGAGTCATTATTCCGGGAGCGGCAACACCCACTGGAGTCTTCATGCTAAGACAATATATGCTGACTATCCCAGATGAGCTACTTGAGGCAGCTAGGATGGATGCGGCCAGTGAGTGGACGATTTATTGGCGGATCATATTCCCTCTAGCGCTTCCTGCAATTGCGGTACTCGGTATTCTTTCAATCATATGGCGTTGGAATGATTTAATTCTGCCAATGATAGCGGTTTCGACGACTAAAGCTGCCTACACCATTCAGCTTTGTTTGTTAGACTTTAATGGTGAGTATATTGCTCGAGAGCACTACGCTCTAGCAATGACTGTGGTTAGCTTAATTCCGACAACACTGGTTTTTGTTTTTCTTCAAAAGTATATTACAACAGGTATTGCCTCAACAGGCATGAAATAAATTATGGCAAATCTTAAACTAATTGATATTAAAAAATCCTATGGCAAGACTGAAGTCATACATGGACTTGATCTTGAAGTCTTCGATGGCGAGTTTTGTGTACTGGTAGGCCCTTCAGGTTGCGGAAAATCAACGCTACTTAGAATGATTGCTGGCTTAGAAGAAATCACCGAAGGCTCGATATTGATTAATGATGAAAAGGTGAATGATATTTCTGCAGCCAAAAGAGGGCTTGCGATGGTGTTTCAATCCTACGCACTCTATCCTCATATGACGGTTCGCCAAAACCTGGCTTTTGGTCTTGAAAACCTTAAGTTGGATAAAGATGATATTGAGCAAAGAATTAACAAAGCTGCTAACCAGTTAAGGATGGAAGACTACTTGAAGAGGAGGCCTGGTCAACTTTCGGGTGGACAAAGGCAGCGAGTTGCAATCGGAAGAGCAATCGTTAGAGAGCCATCAATCTATCTATTCGATGAACCCTTATCAAATTTAGACGCTGAGCTTCGTGTTGCAACTCGGGTCGAGTTGAAAGCGCTTCATGCAAGGCTTGGAAATACAATGATTTATGTGACGCATGACCAAGTTGAAGCAATGACAATGGCCGATAAAATTGTAGTCATGCATGATGGCATTATTGAACAAACTGGATCACCACTGGATTTATATAATAAGCCAGCCAATTTGTTTGTAGCAGGCTTTATTGGTTCGCCAAAAATGAATTTTTTGGATAGCTCTTCTCTTCCAGAAGATATAAAAAAGACTGCTCCAAAAGGCTCTACAATCTTTGGTGTTAGGCCAGAGCATTTGAAGATTCAAGAGAACAATGCGCTCCCTCTTGAGGTTAAGAGTGTTGAGCAGTTGGGGTCTGATAGCTACCTTTACGGTTCAACAATCGACAACCAAGAGATATCAATAAAACTAAACACTCAAACCAGCATCAAGAGAGGTGAATCTGTCAAAGTTGGATTTGATAAGAGTGATACTCACTGGTTTGATGAAAAAGGAGTTTCTCTTTAGTTTTTGATTGTGTATCATCATTTTATTGAGTTTCAATCAAGTCTTGTATGGCCTCTAATAATCAGTCAATAACATGGATTAAAAGACCTAGGGCAGTCTTCGCAGAGAATGCTGAAGAAGGGGTCATTGTGCAGGGTCAAAAAATTCTTGAATTGGTTGCAAAGGGTCAAAATCCAAAAAGCCAAATTGATGAGACTTATGACGCTAGCGATAGTGTTTTGTTGCCAGGCCTAATTAATACACATCATCATTTTTATCAGACACTGACAAGGGCTTACCCTGAGGCTTTAAATAAAGAGCTTTTCCCATGGCTAAAGAGTCTCTATAAGGTTTGGGCAAACATTCAACCCGAAATGATAGCGGTTTCCACAGAGTTGGCATTATCAGAGCTTTTGCTGTCGGGATGTACTACAGCGAGTGACCATCATTATTTGTTTCCAAGTCAACTTGAAAACGCCATTGATATTCAGGTCGAAGAGGCTAAAAAGTTAGGCATGCGTGTTGTTTTAACGAGAGGCTCGATGAGCCTCGGAGAAAAAGATGGAGGATTGCCTCCCCAGTCTGTTGTTCAAACCAAAGATCAAATCATATCGGATAGCGAGCGTCTCATTAAAACCTATCACGATAGTAGTGAAGGTTCAATGACCCAAATCGCTCTTGCTCCATGCTCTCCTTTCTCAGTAAGCACTGACTTAATGATTGAAACTGCTCAGCTTTCCAGGCAGTATGATGTGAGGCTTCATACCCATCTAGCAGAGACGATAGACGAGGAAAATTATTGTTTAGAAAAGTTTGGCCTGAGAACGGTCGACTACCTCGAGAGTGTGGATTGGTTGTCTGATCGAACTTGGCTCGCTCATGGCATACACTTCAATAAAGAAGAGATACGTATGCTGGGTAAAGCTGGCGTTGGTATTTGTCACTGTCCAAGCTCGAATATGATGCTAGCTTCTGG
>CAZEAO010000086.1:0-4473 GCA_964510245.1 uncultured Piscirickettsiaceae bacterium
TTGCAACAACGGATCTTGAGAAAAATTATCGCGTCAATATGAATGTCATTGGGCTTGAT
This sequence comes from uncultured Piscirickettsiaceae bacterium, assembly GCA_964510245.1. Taxonomy (GTDB): domain Bacteria; phylum Pseudomonadota; class Gammaproteobacteria; order PS1; family Pseudothioglobaceae; genus Pseudothioglobus. The sequence goes on from CAZEAO010000086.1 coordinate 60, forward strand.
GGCAAGCCTCAAGTGAAGCCACTAATACCACTGTTGAAAGAATGGTTACAATTTAGAATGCAGGTTGTAGTCAAAAGACTCAATTCTAGATTAAATAAAATATTAGACAGACTTCATATCTTAGATGGATTGCTAATAGCCTATCTAAATATTGACGAAGTGATAGCAATCATCAGGAGTGAAGAAAAGCCAAAACCTGTACTGATTAAAAAGTTCAAAATTACTGAAATTCAGGCAGAGGCCATCTTAGAATTAAAGTTACGTCATTTAGCTAAACTTGAAGAAGTAAAAATAAAGACTGAGGCAGAAGAGCTTGAGAAAGAGCGTCAATCAATCGAACTTCTGCTTTCAAGTGAAACAAGATTGAAGACATATATCAAAAAAGAATTGAGAGTAATACTTGAGGAATTTGGAGACAAGAGGCGCTGTCAAATCGTATCAGATATAGTTTCAGCTCAGGCATTTAATGATGAAGACATGATTCCAGCTGAGAATGTAACCGTTGTTCTCAGTGAAAAGGGCTGGGTAAAGGCAGCCAAAGGTCACGAAATAGATTCTTCTACTCTAAACTATAAGTCTGGAGATGCATTCTTAAAAGATGCTAAAGGAAGGAGTAATAAAATGGCTATTTTTATTGACTCTAGCGGAAGATCGTATACTTTGTTAGCAAATTCACTTCCAAGTGCTAGAGGGCAAGGGGAGCCGTTAACAGGAAGGTTAACGCCACCCATTGGAGCAGAGTTTATTGACGTTGTAATGGGGGATGATAATCAGCAAATCATCCTTTCATCTAACGCAGGGTATGGATTTATATCAACTTTAGGTAATCTACAATCAAAAACTAAGTCTGGAAAGCACGCAATAACCCTATCGAAACTTGCAAAAACGATGAAAGTCACTAAAGTGGATGATATAGAGTCTGATTTTTTAGCTGTGGTAACAAATAGAGCTAGGTTATTAATATTCCCAGTCTCAGAGCTACCTCAACTTTCAAAGGGTAAAGGAAATAAGCTTATTCAGATCAAGAAAGATGATTTTGAATCACGTGAAGAGTTTCTAATAGGTATCTGTACAATTAAAAGTGATCAAAAATTACGAGTAGAGTATGGAAATGGAAAAAAACACAAAACCTACTCTTTTGAGGATTTAGTGAACTTTACAAGCCATAGGGCCAGAAAGGGTTTGATGATACCCGGTGTTCATGGAAAGGCCCTAGGCATTGACTCAATAGACTAAACCATTTAATTTGATATTCAGTTTCTTCTTTTATTTAGCCAATTCTCACAATAATTGTAGGTGGTATAGTAAGATTTAAGCAGGTATAATGCCGCTTTTTTATCAATTTTTCCGAAAATGTTCGAACTAAAAATTGTTACTGACTTCGCATCTGCTCATTCATTGAGAGATTATCCTGGCGATTGTGCGAGACTTCATGGCCATAACTGGCAAGTAGAAGTGTCTGTATGCTCCGAAGTCCTAAACGATAATGGTATCGCAATCGATTTTCGTGAAATAAAGAAACAAACTAAGTTGGTGATTAAAAGGCTGGATCATCAGTATTTGAATGAGATAAAGCCATTTGATATTCTCAATCCAACTGCGGAGCATATAGCTAAATATTTTTTTGACGAGGTTGGGCTTTTGATTAATGACGAGAATGTTAAAGTAAAAGAAGTTATGATTTGGGAGACTCCTAGATCTGCAGTGGCCTATTCGGAACATTAAACTATGAAAAATACACTATTGCCAGATACTCAAAATACGAAAGATGTTCGTAACATAGTTATTAATCAGGTTGGAATCAAAGATATTCTGCATCCTATTAACTTTGTGAATAGGGACAATGAGTCTCACCCTTCAGTTGCTAACTTTACTATGACAGTGAAGCTTGCTGAAAACGTTAAGGGTACTCACATGTCAAGGTTTATTGAAATTTTGAATGATGATGAATGTATCTTTGGGATTGATAGCTTCATGGATCTTGTTCAAACAGTAGCGGATAGGCTTGAGTCTTCAGATTCTCAAATTGTTGTTGATTTTCCTTTTTTCCGTAATAAAAAAGCACCATCTTCTGGTGTGCAAAGCTTACTTGACTACCAAGCCAAATTGACTGGAAGTATTGTTGATGGTAAGTCAGAATTAATGATTAAAGTTGTCGTTCCTGTTACCAGTCTGTGCCCATGCTCTAAAAGCATATCTAAATATGGTGCTCATAACCAAAGATCTCATATTACGATTGAGGCAAAGGCTTCTGAAGGTGAAACGATTTACCTAGAAGATTTGATAGATTTGGCAGAGCAAAAGGCATCTAGCGAGCTTTATGCAATATTGAAGCGTGATGACGAAAAGGTAGTTACTGAGAGGGCATACGAAAATCCTGCTTTTGTTGAAGACATTGTCAGAGATATTGCTGTAGAATTGAATTCAAATAAAAAAATAAATTACTATTGCCTTGAGTCAGAAAATTTTGAGTCTATTCATAATCATTCTGCATACGCATCCATCACTAAACAAAAATAAGTAATGCAACACAATACAGATAATGTAAGAATTATTTCAAGTGCACCGATGGTGTCTCCAAATACGCTTATTGATAAGTTGCCTTTATCTGAAAAGTCGGCATTAGGCGTTGTGAGCTCAAGAAACACTATTAAAAATATTCTCTACGGAAACGATAATAGATTGATGGTTCTCGTAGGCCCTTGTTCGATTCATGACACTGCAGCAGCAATGGAGTATGCCCATAACCTCCTTAAACTGAAGGAAGAGTTGGCTGAGGACTTGTTTATCGTTATGCGCGTTTATTTTGAAAAGCCGAGAACAACGGTTGGCTGGAAGGGTTTAATCAATGACCCTTATTTGGACGAGAGTTTTGACATTGATAAAGGTCTTGAAACTGCAAGAAAACTGTTGGTTGATTTGGGAGAAATCAATTTGCCGGTGGGTGTTGAATATCTTGATGTTTTAACTCCCCAGTACTTATCAGATTTAATTTCTTGGGGTGCTATTGGCGCTAGAACAACTGAAAGTCAGTCTCACAGAGAGCTCGCCTCTGCACTATCTTGTCCTGTAGGATTCAAAAATGGAACAGGAGGTTCGTTGGAAATCGCTATTGATGCTATTCAATCAGCCAACAGTCCTCATCACCTTTTATCGGTTAACAAGGACGGTGGAATTAGTCACTTTACTTCGCTTGGTAATGACACTGCCCATATCATTCTTAGGGGTGGAAAGGATGGTCCAAATTACTCCAAAGAGCATGTTGAAAAAACCTGTGAAAAATTAAGAGCTAAAGGGCTTGTTTCTAGGGTGATGGTTGATTTTTCTCATGCTAACTCTGAAAAGCAGTTTAAAAATCAGTTGAAGGTTGGCAAAAATATAGCCTCTCAGATTGAAGATGAATCTGACTCTGTGTTTGGCGTAATGATTGAATCTCATTTAAATGAAGGAAACCAAAAAGTCGGCCCTCTTTCATCCTTGAAATACGGTGTCAGCATTACCGATAGCTGTATCGGTTGGGAGGACACAGAGAATCTACTTAGAAACCTTGCTCAATCAGTAAGAAAACGTAATTCTTAGTAAATCTTTTTGTTCAATTTTTCTGATAAAAATAACCAATTTTTTGGTGTGTTTTTGGCTCATCTAGGGTACAATTAAATCTACTTATTTTTATAGGTTTATTTTATGTCTGACGATTTTGAATCTAAAGAAATCTTTGAGCAAAAATTCCCAATTATTACTATAGAAGACGAGATGCGCGACTCTTATTTAGAGTACGCGATGAGCGTCATTGTTGGTCGAGCACTTCCCGACGTAAGAGATGGCTTAAAGCCAGTTCATCGTCGTGTTTTGTATGCTATGGATGTCCTCGGCAACGATTACAATAAATCTTACAAAAAATCTGCTCGAATCGTTGGTGATGTAATTGGTAAGTATCACCCACATGGTGATACGGCTGTATATGACACGATTGTAAGAATGGCCCAGCCATTTGCAATGAGAAACATACTTGTCGATGGTCAGGGTAACTTTGGCTCTGTAGATGGCGATCGTGCTGCTGCCATGAGATACACTGAAATCCGAATGACCAAATTGTCACACGAGTTGCTTCGTGATTTAGATAAAGAGACGGTCGATTTTATTGATAATTATGATGGTTCTGAAAGTGAGCCTTCAGTTCTACCGACACGTGCTCCAAATTTACTAATTAATGGCTCCTCCGGTATTGCTGTTGGAATGGCAACTAATATTCCAACCCATAATCTTGCTGAGGTTGCAGAAGCTTGTTTAAGAGTCATTGATAATGAAGATATTACTGTAGATGAATTATTGCAAGTGCTTCCTGGTCCAGATTTTCCAACAGCAGGAATTATTAATGGTGCAAGCGGTATTCGTGAAGCCTATGAGACTGGCA
>CAZEAO010000087.1:0-4393 GCA_964510245.1 uncultured Piscirickettsiaceae bacterium
TTAAATAACTTCACTTTAACAAAAATTCAAATTCAAATTCAAATTCAAATTCAAAATAGACTATTGAAAAATGCCTATAACTTAATCTAATGCAGCATTAAAAACTATTAATAATATTGTTTTTAGAACAGTTCTCAATTAGTCTTAATTTTTTACTCGAATAAAAATTAAATGAATATTTGCATCCTTCATATTGGCGCCTCAACAACTCCACCAAAAAATACATATCCATCCTCGCCAATACGTTTTTTTAATCTTCTTGAGCCTTTTTTACCAAATGCAAAATGGTCAACAGTTCACTGTCTGGATGAAACAATGCCAAAAACAGCGACTGAATTTGATGCCTATCTGATTACAGGAGGAAAATATTCAGTATTTGATAATTTTGAATGGCAAGATAATTTATTTGAACTCATACAAAAAATTAATCTAACCAATATTCCTCTTTTAGGCGTTTGCTATGGCCACCAAGCGATCGCATACGCTTTAGGTGGTGAAGTTGAACGCCATAAAGCAGGTTGGGGTGCAGGAATAACATCAGTAAATATTGAAAGTAACTCAAAATGGCTTAAGCCTAGTTTGAAAAAAATCAATTTATATGCCATGCACCAAGACCAAGTAACAAAATTACCTAGCAATGCAACCCGATTTCTTAGCAACAGCTTTTGTAATATTAGTGGGTTCTACATTAAAGATCATATCCTTACAATTCAACAACATCCTGAGTTTAGCGAGGCACTATGCAGAGATTTAATTATTAGAAGGAAGGATCGAATCGGCCCCTTTTTTGATAGCGCACTTCAGTCTCTAGAAGTACCTAGTCAAGGTTCAATTGCTGGAGAATGGATGGCAAATTTTTTAAATTTTTACTCTAATAAATAATTTCAATATCAAGTTTTTTGGTTGTTTGATTTAACGCCTTATGAAAACCTTCTAAAAAAAGCTCTTCTGTCGCTGATTGATACAACCATGGTGGCATTGAAAGATAAAAACTTGTTAGGTGTTTAAACTCGTCTATATACCGCCAAGTTAAATTATTATTATGCTGGCAGACTAGTTCAGCAATCAAAATATTGTTAATAGAAAGTGCATTAAACTCGGGAATCATTGCTAGGGATAAAGTTGCAAAAGGAGACTCTAGTAACTTCTGATAGCGAATTTTATTTTTGTATAATAAAGCTCTATGTTCATCATAAGATGGGTCAGTTTTAGAGCTCATAATCATTTTCTGATTATTTAAATCTTGAACAGATAAAGTATCTTTATTTGCTAATTCGTGATCAATTGGCATGACACATACTTCTCGTGCAGACAATAGTTTCTTGCTGATAATGCTTGCATGATTTATCTTTCTAGTGCTCAATGTAAAGTCCACATTGCCTCTTCGAATAGCTTTGCTCATATTCGCAATTGGCAAAGAATTAACATAAAACAACATGTCTGGCTTTGAATAATGTATGTGTGAGAGAACTCTAGGTAAAATTTCATTAATTACGGAAAGGCTTGCAGAAAATCTTAATGGGTTGAGTGTTAAATTATTTGAACTACTGAAGTTTAGCTGCATCTGAATCTTGTCTAATTGCATTAAAAGCTGTTCTACATCATCTCTTAAACTTGAAGCTCTATCAGTTGGAAAAATTAATCCATTTCTTCTTATAAATAAGGGTGCGCCTACAGCTTTTTCTAGTTTTTTGATTAGTTGACTAACTGCCGGCTGAGATACGCCTAGTTTTTTTGCTGCTGCAGAAACACTTCCGCATGTAATAACTTCAGAAAATGCTTCAACATATTTAAAACGATTGATTTTTGTCATTTGATCGCCCATAAGCACGCAAATATTAATTGTCTAAATTGCTATAACTATTTCTTATATAGTATAAATTAGATTTAATAAGGTTGCATTACTAACAAAAAGTCGGTTAATCTATTATTATATTATCTAAAGCTACTTTTTATGTCCTCAATAATAGTTAATGGCAAGCCTATTCCAAGCGTAACCGTTAAGAATAATAATTTAAGTGGAGAAGCTCAAGAAACCCCATTAGTTTTGAGCTTTCCTCATAGCGGCAGTAACTATCCTGATGATTTTGACACAAATCCTCAATTAACCTTCGAGTTACTTGACTTTCCTAGTGATAAATATGTTGATGAGCTATATTGTAAGTCTTTAGAGCTAGATCTTATTTCAATTCATGCCAACTTTCCCAGGACCTACATTGATGTAAATCGAAATCAACATAATATAGATACTGGCATGCTAGAACAAAGTAAAGATTGGTATGGCAGAATTCATCCTGCAGGTGTTGCCACCGGTACTACCTTATTTTGGTCTAAAACCAAAGAGATATATGACATATACTCAAGAAAACTGAATCACGATGAATTGAAACATAGGCTTGCATCGTGCTTCATACCATACCATCAAAAATTGAATTCTGAAATTCATCAAATCTATCAAAATCATGGTTGTGCCTATGTACTTGATTGTCATTCAATGACACAGTTTGACGGAAAAAAAAGAGGACATAAAGAAAGACCTCAAATTGATATTGGCACCAGAAATGGAGAGAGTTGCAGTAAAGAATATTCAGAATGTGTTGCTGACAGCTTCAGTGAACTCGGATATGATGTAACAATTAATGGAAGATTTGTGGGAGGAGAAATAATTCTTCGTTATGGATGGCCTGAGATTGACCAACATATCCTTCAAATAGAAATTCGAAGAGACTTGTATATGAATGAAGAAAATAGGGAGAAGAGTAAACATTTTGAGAAGATGCAAGATGATTGCGGAAATGCTCTTATAAAAATCAAGGAGTATATAAAAACGAAATCAAACTAGATAACTATAACGACAACTTATAGTTATAAAGTTTGAATTAATAAGATTGTTAATTTATATGGATACCACTATTATTGTTTTGTATTCCAAAATAAACAATCAATATTATTTTTTAGAAACAAAAAGGAGAAAAAATACTATGAAATATATTAACTTTAAAACCGTCTGTTTTGTTGGGCTCTTAGCCTGCATGATGGGCTCTGTGTATGCAGATACATTGCGAATGGCGTATTCGGTCGCACCAAAAACAATAGATCCTTTTAAAAGTAGTGCATCAGCAACTGCTTCATTAAATGAGCATCTTTATGAAGCGCTTGTTTCGCGTACTAATGACAAACTGTTGGCTACTTCTTATGAATGGGTAGACGATACAACATTTGTAGTTAACCTTAGACAAGGCGTCAAGTTCCATAATGGAGCTGATTTCACTGCTGAAGATGTCGTTTATAGTGCATGCCGTATGATGTATAGAGTTGATGGCAAGAAAAACATGCTTACAAGTGCACTGGGCCCAGTAGCTGATGTGGTAGCAATTGATGACTATACCGTGGCCTTCAAAACTGTAGGCTTGTACCCAATACTCATTCAGAAACTTAAATCATTGTCTATCTTAGACAGCGGTGATGCTGACCTTGGACCGAATCTGAAGTATGATAATACTGGTGACTGTGGTATTACCCGCTACCCAACTAAGGAAGAGTTTCACAGCGGCAAGTATGCAAACGGTACAGGTAAGTACAAATACGAATCTTTCGAGAATACCGGCGATGCAGTCTTGGTGCGTAACGACCAATACTGGGGCAAACCTGGCAACTGGGAGCGAGTTGAAATTCGTTCAGTAGCAAATTCTGGTGCACGAATGGCTGGACTACTTGCCGGAGATTTTGATTTGATTGAGAATCCTACTGGTGAAGATTTACTGGCTTTAGAAGGTAACTCTGCCTATAGTTTCTCATCTGAACCTTCTTGGCGTACTATTTTCTTGATTTTGGATGTAGGAAGTGATGCTGCGCCAGGTGTGACTGCTGCCGATGGATCCAACCCACTAAAAGATATAAGAGTGCGACAGGCGCTATCACTAGCGATTGATAGAGAAGCAATTGTCAATAAGTTGATGGGTGGTAATGCAACCGTTGCAAGCCAGTTTGCTCCAAGTTACCAGGTTGGTGCTGACTCATCAATGCCCGATATGGAGTACAACCCTGACCTAGCAAAACAATTGTTAGCTGAAGCAGGCTACTCTGATAGTATTTCTATCGACCTTAGAATGCCAACTGATAAGTATCAAAATGGTAAAAGAGTTGGTCAAGCTATTGCTCAATATTGGACTCGCCTTGGTATTCAAGTTACACTGGTAGCTGAACCTTGGAGTGTATTTAGGAAGGCTCGTTCTGCTCGTGAATTGGGTGTGTTTATGTACGGATGGGGGCACCCTCAAGGCCCTTCACAGATGATATCCTATGCATTTGGCACTAGGGATAAGGCTCTAAATCTAGGCGGCAGTAACTACTCTAACTATACTGATTCAGACTATGATGCCGCAATGAGAGC
>CAZEAO010000088.1:0-4369 GCA_964510245.1 uncultured Piscirickettsiaceae bacterium
CAAAACTCTGAAGAGGTAAGTACCTCATTAGTTGCAGTTTTAAAAGCTAAGGATGCCTTTTCACCTGAACTAACAGTTCTTGTGGCAGATTTTTTGGCTTTTTGTGAATTGTTAAAAAAGTATTTAGCACTTTTCTTGTGTATGACATCAAAAATAGTTGCGCCAATTACTAAAAGAAACATAGCTACTACGTAGATCTGCATCACAAAAGATGGAATGAAAGCTCCTATTTCAGAAAATGGATTTATCGAGATCATATTTTTTTCCTTTATTAAATTGTATTACATAAAAACTTTTTCACATAAATTAATGCACTACATTTCAGAGCGTGCAATTGTAGAAGATAAGACTCCTAGAGTTGTGAATTTTATAGAACCAGAAAACTCACAACTTGTGGACCAGAATTTTTTATTCATTACTATATCACTCTATTTTGCAGAATGCCCCTTAAGTTCAACTTTAACTTTGTCACTATCCTTTATTTCAGCGTAATAATTTTGAAGAATTTCCAATACTTCTGGTCTTGAAAAGTTTTCTGGAACTTCTTCATTTTCACTAAGTAGATGCCTTAATTTTGATCCGGATAGTAATAACCTATCCTCATGGCTGTGAGGGCACGTTTTCATGCTTGACATTCCAGCACAGCTATAACACCAAAATGTCCAATCAATTTTTAATGGTTTTATGATTAATTCATTACCAATATCATCAAAGATATTGTGAGCGTCGAATGGACCATAATAATCATCAACCCCAGCATGATCTCTTCCTACAATAAGGTGAGAGCAACCATAATTTTGCCTAAATAATGCGTGTAACAATGCCTCTCTAGGGCCAGCATATCGCATATCTAAAGGGTATCCAGATTGAAGAACAGTATTAGCTACAAAGTAGTTTTCAATTAATGCTGAAATTGCCTCTGAACGAACTTCGGCAGGAATATCACCGGGCTTTAGTTCTCCCAATGTGGAGTGAACTAATACACCATCACATACTTCAATCGCAGTTTTTGCGAGATATTCATGAGATCGATGCATAGGGTTTCTAGTTTGAAATGCAGCTATTCTAGACCATCCATTTTCCTCAAAATAGGAACGTGTTTCTTCTGGAGTCATGTAGAGCTCACCGTATTGCTCAGGAAACCCGCCATCAGAAATGACCTTGACTTTTCCTGCAAGATTATATTTTCCTTGCGACATGACCGTAGCGACCCCAGGATGATTAGCATTGGTTGTCTTAAATATCTCATTGCATTCTAGTTCTTTGTCTATTGGGTATTTTTCTGAAATAAGCATTGTTGCAATAATCTCACTAGTTTTTTCATACACAATAGAAACTTCTTGACCCTCTTTGATATCGTCATCATTTGTAGAGAGCGTAATTGGTATTGGCCAAAAAGTACCATTATCTAATGCCATATCTAAGCAAACTCCTTTCCAGTCTGCTTTATTCATAAAACCTTCAAGAGGAGTGAACCCTCCAATACCCAACATAATCAAATCACCAAACTCTCTTGAAGAGCAAAAAACTTTGACTAGGTTTTTGGATTTCTCCCTCTCGGCCAGTAGTTCGTCACCCTCTAATGCAAGTGGATTAAGTGTATTGCTGCCATGAGGAGGAACCAGTTTAGACATAGATTTATTGTATTGATTTATATAGTAATTCCAAACTCATATATATGAGTTACCGATATGTTAACATAGGTTTTAATATTAAAATAAGACAATTAAATCATAGTCTTATTTGCAAAAACTTCTTAGAAAAAAAAGTATACATGAATTAATATATATCTTTTATTTTTTTTTCTTTTGATTTAAACTTGTATTTATTACTCACTGGAGAATTAATCTAGGCTTAATATAAAACTAAAAAATGATACGATCTGCTCTAAAAATTTCACTTCCAATTATGTTTGGGTTTGTGCCTTTAGGAATAGCCTTTGGTTTGCTATTTCAAGAGCTTGGTTATCCATGGTATTTTGCATCACTCATGGGGATTATTGTTTATGCAGGTGCGGCTCAATTCGTGGCCATTGGCTTTTTGTCAGTGGGTTTAGGGCTTGTAGAGATTGCAATGTCAACTTTTTTTCTAAATTCAAGACACATGTTCTATGGTTTGGCATTTCTAGAAAGTTTTGGAAATTGGAACTTAAGAAAGCTTTATTTAATTTTTGGAATGACTGATGAAACATATGCTTTGATGACAACAATCAAAGTTCCACAAAATTATATTAAAGAACGTTTCTATCTTTGTATAACCCTTTTTTCTCAAATTTATTGGGTTTTGGGGTGCACTATTGGTGCTCTGTCTGCAGATATGATGACCTTTAATACTGATGGAATGGAGTTCGCAGCAACCGCTTTGTTTGTGGTCTTGCTGATTGAGCAATGGATAATGATTAAAAGACTGTTTCCATTTGTTGTGGGTTTGTTTGCTTCAATTTTTGCGCTTTTGTTCTTTATCGGTCACATGTTACTCGTTGCCATCATGCTGTCAATTGGCTCAATAATTCTATTGCGAATACTAAAAATAAATGAACATGAATGAATTTGAATATCTCATAGTTGTCATAATTGTGATGGCATTATCAACCTACATTACAAGGTTAATTCCTTTCATGCTATTTAGTTCGGGCAAAGAAAGTTCGATGCTCAACTATATTGCAAAAAGCACCCCACCAATGGTAATGATGATTCTGGTGGTTTATATGTTGAAAGATGTGAATTATTTGTCATCTGAAGTTTTGTATACATTCTTAGCTCTGGCAATAACGATTGGCCTACATGTATATAAACGAAATGCATTACTAAGTATCCTAGCTGGAACGGCAGTGTATATGTTTTTTGTTCAGATGTAATCTATTTATATATATTAATATTTTTTGATGAGGAAAAAGGTTCTCAGAATTAATATATAATCTACCACCCACCGCAATACATCTCTTTATTGAATAACTAAAATTTATGACCCAGTTAGTAAAATTATTTCCTTTTATTGTTTGGTTTAGGCTAACTACCTTGGAGACAATTAAAGCTGATTTTTTTGCAGGTCTAACTGGAGCAATCATTGTACTTCCTCAGAGTGTTGCCTTTGCTACAATTGCTGGAATGCCTCCAGAGTACGGTCTTTATACTGCAATGGTGGTGCCTATTATTGCCGCGTTTTTTGGTTCATCTTTTCATCTTGTCTCTGGACCAACAACAGCAATTTCAATCGTAGTTTTTGCTGCGGTTAGTAAATATGCATCACCTGGAACTGAAGAGTTTGTCTCTCTTGCATTGACACTGACTTTTTTGGCTGGAGTATATCAACTCGTTTTTGGTCTTGCAAAATTTGGACTGTTAATCAATTTTGTATCCCATAATGTTGTTATTGGATTTACTGCTGGTGCAGCACTCCTAATTGCAAGTAGTCAAATCCCTTATATGGTAGGAATTGAGATACCGAGAGGCGAGGACTTTATTCATACTTGGTTTGATATATATGGAGGAGTTGGGCAGTTTGATATTTTTCTTCTTATAGTCGGTTTGGGTACATTAATTAGCTCTATTTTAGTAAAACTTATTTGGCCAAAATACCCTAACCTTTTAATAGGAATGTTGGTGGGTGGAGTATTAGCTTATTATTTGGGAAATTTCACAGACAGTATCAAGACTGTTGGAACAATGCCTGCTTATTTTCCACCACTATCAACACCTGACTTTTCTTTAGGATCTTTAAAATCTTTAGCACCTGAAGCATTTGCTATAGCTCTTTTGGGACTTATAGAAGCTTCATCTATTGGAAGGTCAATCGCGACAAAGTCAAACCAAAGAATAGACGCCAATCAGGAGTTTATTGGTCAAGGCGCTTCAAACATTGTTGGAAGTTTTCTATCGAGCTATGCCTCCTCTGGATCTTTTACAAGATCGGGGGTAAATTTTGAAGCTGGCGCAAGAACTCCATTGTCAGCAATTCTTGCGGCACTTATTCTCATTGCTATTGTACTTTTGGTTGCACCGTTGATTGGCTATTTACCGCTTGCTGCAATGGCTGGAGTGATTCTTCTTGTTGCTTATAATCTAGTTGACTTTAAAAACATTAAAAAAACTTTCAAATACAGTAAATCTGAAAGTGTTATATTTACAGCAACATTTCTTGCAACCTTATTATTTGAGTTGGAGTTTGCAATATATCTTGGGGTGTTATTATCATTAATGCTCTTCATCGCTAAAACTTCTACTCCTGACGTCCATACTTTAGCATTCGCTACTCCTCCAAGTGAGGGCGATAGGCGTTTACAAAGTATCAGAAAGGCCCCATTAGTTCAGTGCCCTCAACTTAAGATTATTAGAATTGATATGTCAATTTATTTTGGATCAATTAACCA
>CAZEAO010000089.1:0-4366 GCA_964510245.1 uncultured Piscirickettsiaceae bacterium
GCTTGATTTTTTTCTATAAAGTTTCCGTTTAAATAAACCAAAATTATCTAAACATAAGTTTGACTGTATCAATCATTTTAGAAACAAAACCTGCCTCTTCAGCATTTTCAAGAGCAATTAGAGGAAGTGTTGCGATATCTTCGTCGTTAAAACTAATTGCAAGGTTGCCTACTTGGTCACCTTGATTAATAGGTGCAATTAAATCACCAGAGAGTTTGATGGTTTGAGTAGTATATTTAAATTGATTTCTTGGAAGTGTTAAGTAACTAGGATCAGCAACTCCAACTTTAATATTTCCTTTTTTCGATTTGTAGACTTGAACCTGATGAGATATGTCGTTGACTGATTGGGTTTCAAAAAAACGAAAACCGTAATCAAGAAGCTTTTCCGTTTCGGCGTTTCTAATAGCAGAGCTTGAAGAGCCAAGAACAATTGACACTAGTCTCATTCCAACTCTGTTTGCACTTGTTGCTAAGCAGTATCCTGCTTTTTCAGTCCAACCCGTCTTGAGACCATCCACTGTACTATCTGTAAAGAGAAGTTTGTTTCGATTGATTTGTTTTATGTTGTTATATGTGAATTCTTTTTGACCATACCATTCATATAAGGCTGGAAATTCTTTAATGATTGCAGAAGAAAGTATTGCCATGTCTTTTGCAGTTGTATATTGATCCTTATGAGGGAGTCCTGATGAATTTTCAAAGCGAGTATTTGTCATGCCAATTTCTTGGGCATAGTCATTCATAAATAGCACAAAGGTTCCTTCTGAGCCTGCAACATGCTCGGCTAGTGCAACCGAGGCATCATTACCGGATTGTATAATCATTCCTTTCAGAAGATCTTCAAGTCTAATCATTTTGCCAACCTCAATGAAGCTTCTTGAGCCGCCAGTTTTCCATGCTTTTTCACTAATTTTGACTTCATCGTCAAGAGAAATAAACTCTTCTCTAAGACGTTTAAAGACAACATAAGAGGTCATTATCTTTGTCAAACTCGCAGGTGCTCTTTTCTCGTTCTCATTTTCTGCAGCAAGAATCTTTCCAGAGTTATGGTCCATAAGAACATAGGCTTCGGCTGCAATTGGAGGAGAATCTGGGATATAAAAGCGAGGCTCTTCAGCGCTTACATTAGAGAATAAAATTAGTATTAAAAACGATTTAAAAAAATTAAGAAGATTTGATTTCATAAAATATTATTTGTCCAGAATGAGTTTATTAACGGCAAGGCCTTAAATCAAGTAAATTTAAACACAGCTTGATTATAACGAGTTACTGTAAATATCTTGGACTTTTATGTTTATAAATTGACATAATTATTCCAAAACTTGCCATTAGAGTGATTAGTGATGAGCCTCCATAGCTGATTAATGGGAGAGGCACTCCAACAACTGGCAATAGGCCAGATACCATTCCAATATTGACAAAAATGTAAGTAAAAAAGACAAATGTAAGGCTTGCACCTAATAATCTAGAAAAGTTATCTTCACAGTAAAGAGATAGTTTCATACAACGATAAATAATCAGTGCATAGATGATGATTAATACTATAAATCCAAGAAATCCAAGCTCTTCAGCTAAGACCGAGAATATGAAGTCAGTGGACTGCTCTGGAACAAAATCAAGCTGAGACTGAGAGCCTCTAACAATTCCTTTTCCTGTAAAACCACCCGAACCAATTGCAATTTTGGATTGAATAATGTGATATCCAGATCCGAGAGGATCTGATTCAGGATTAAATAGAGTTAAGATTCGTCTTTTTTGATATGCAATTAAAAGGTTGTTCCAAGCAAAATAAAGCGACCCTATAACAATGCTAGAGAGGATTACAAGATTTAGCCAGATGTTTTTAACTAACATTACTCTAAAGCCAGAGAAGAATAGAACATAGATCCCTGATGCTCCTATCAATAATGATGTTCCAAGATCAGGTTGTCTGGCTATAAGTAGAACAACAACTCCTATTGTTATGAGTGAAATAATGACAGGAAATGCACGAGGTGGTAGTGTTTTTTCACTGAGTGTAGCTGCAATCGTCATGGGAACAATTATTTTCATCAATTCTGAAGGTTGGAATCTAACAAAACCTAAATCAAGCCATCTTTGAGCGCCTCCTCCTGAGCTGCCAAAGAATAAAACGAGAATCAGCAGAAAAACTCCTAAAATCATGAGGATGGGGGATGCCCTTAACATAATAATGGGCGGTATTTGAGCAATAACAAGCATGACTAAAGTTGCCAACCCAAGATGAATCATCTGTTTATAGACCAGACTAAGGGAACCTCCTGAGCTGCTGTATAAAATTAATAAACCATAAGATGAGAGCAGAATCAGAAGAATAAATAGTGGTGTATCGATTTTAAAAAATTTATAAAAAAGAATAAGCTTTTTTAATAAATATGAAATCATATTAAAAGTAATCCAACTTTTCTTAAGTCTCCAAGAAGCAGGTTGAAGCTTGAGCATGCTGAAGTACTGTTCATACATTCAACACCAAGACCTAAATTTGATAGTTCAATTTGTTGCTTTGGCGAAAGAAACTTAGGCGAATCGCCAGTTCCAATAATTAATATATCAACCGAATCCTTTGTTATTAGTGGAAATAAGAATTCTTTTCCAATGTCATTGATTCCACCAATTTTAACTTCATTGGATGTGCTTGCAGAAACGAAACAAGGCTTATTTAGCCTGACATGTGAAAGTGATATTGAGGATTCATCTATAGAAATAATGGTGTTTGTATTAGCGTTTTGCTGAGTGAATTCCATTAATATACTTGTATATTTGAGTGTTGGAAGAATATTATAACAGTGTAAAATTATCGTTGATTTAATTGAGCTTTAAATAACCAATGATTCATTTAAGTTTTCAAAACAAATTATCAATTTTTTGTAGGAGTAATTCATGAAATCAAGGTTCGCTCCTTCTCCTACCGGTTTTTTACATATTGGTGGCGCCAGAACAGCTCTTTTTGCCTGGCTTTGGGCAAAAAAAAATAACAGTAATTTTTTACTTAGAATCGAAGATACTGACAAAGAACGCTCAACTGAGGAGTCCGTCAAAGCGATATTAGATGGGCTTGATTGGTTAGGACTTGATTATGACGAAGGTCCAATCTATCAAAGCGAACGAACAGAACGCTACAACGAAGTCATTCATGAATTACTTTCGAATGGCAGGGCATATTATTGCGATTGCTCAAAAGAGCGTTTAGAGTCTATGAGAGAGGGTCAAATTGCAAACAAAGAGAAGCCAAAATATGACGGTCGTTGTCGTGATAAATCTTTAAAACATGGGGTTATTCGTTTTCTTAATCCAGATGATGGCAGTGTTAGTTTTAATGATTATGTGAAAGGCGAAGTGAGCATAGCTAACTCTGAACTAGATGATCTAATAATATCTCGTTCAGACGGAACCCCGACATATAACTTAACTGTTGTGGTTGATGACCATGATATGGAAATTGATTGTGTAATTAGGGGTGATGACCACATTAATAATACTCCAAAGCAAATTAATATTTATGAGGCTATGGGATGGAGTAAACCTAAATTTGCACATGTTCCCATGATTTTAGGGTCTGATGGTGCACGTTTGTCAAAAAGACATGGTGCATTAAACCTTTTATCCTACAGGGATGAAGGGTATTTACCTGAAGCTTTATTGAATTATCTTGTTAGGCTTGGATGGTCTTATGGAGATCAGGAGATATTTTCAATTGATGAAATGATCCATTTATTTGAGCTTGATAATATTAACAATTCGCCAGCCAGCTTTAATCAAGAAAAACTTGAATGGTTAAATCACTCTTATATCAAATCCATTTCTACAAAAAACCTTGTTGAAAACCTAACTTGGCACTTGAGTCAACTAAATATCAATTTGGATAATGGACCCAGTATTAGTGATCTAGTTGAATTCCTCAGAGAAAGGTCAAAGTCATTAGTAGACATGGCTAAAAGTTGTGTTATGTTTTATTCTGATTTTGATGGTTTTGATGAAGTTCAAGCAAAGAAAACTTTTAAAGCAAATTCAAAAGAAGTCTTGGAAGATTTAGTTAATCAGCTTAGCTTAATGGATGATTGGAGTGCTGATAGTATTCATTCCGTTATTACATCGATTTGCGAGGCCAGAAGTATTGGTTTTGGCAAGGTAGGGCAGCCTTTTAGACTTGCTCTAAGCGGGGATGGAAAGTCGGGAAGTATTGATAAAAGTGCACAATTTGTTGGAAAGGAAAGAGCTTTATCACGATTAAAAATGGCGATTGATTGGATAAATAATCAAAATAATTGATTTAAATATAATAAATCTGTGTTTTTCATACGTCTATAACCCCTATTCCTATGGGATTTTATCAAATCCAATTTAAA
>CAZEAO010000090.1:0-4338 GCA_964510245.1 uncultured Piscirickettsiaceae bacterium
GCGGATGTAATATCGAGATGATGACCAGAAAGGTTTAGTTGCATTTTTACTCCTTTGATTAATGAAATAAAATTGTTTTTCTTGCAAATCTATTGTGACACAAAAAGCTATTTAAATTAAACTTATTTATCTTATATATTGTTCAAATTACAGAATAAATACCTATTTAAATTAGGTTATAATGTATCGTTTAACATTTAAAGAAATTTATATGCAAAAATTATGTTGCAAAATTAGACGACTTAATTCGCGAAGATCTTGTCTTCAATCGCATTTCCAAATGGTGGCTAATTTGTCTTGAATGTAATAATATACCTAGTTTCAAAAGCCCCATTTTGGGGCTTTTTTTATTTAATTACTAAATTATTTTTTTATGTCTAACCTAATGTCTAACTACTCTCCACTTGAAGTTACCTTTGTAAAGGGAGATGGGTGCTGGTTAACTGACACCATGGGAAACAATTATCTCGACGCTCTTTCAGGTATTGGAGTCGTCAATCTAGGTCACTGCCACCCAACCATAACAAAAAATCTTGTTGAACAATCCCAGAAGCTTCTTCATACCTCAAATGTTTATCGAATTGGAAATCAAGAGAAGCTAGCAAAACGCTTGTGCAATTTAGCTAAAATGGACAAAGTTTTTTTCTCAAACTCAGGCGCTGAAGCCAACGAGGCGGCTATTAAAATTGCAAGACTCTATGCACGAACAAAAAATATTGACAACCCAGTAATATTAACGGCAAATCAAAGCTTTCATGGGAGAACCATGGCAACCCTATCTGCAACTGGACAAAATAAAATTCAGGCTGGTTTTTCTCCGCTAATGAGTGAATTTATTCATGTCAACTACGATGATGCAGAAGTAATAAATCAGTTTAAAGATAACCACAATGTTGTTGCTGTAATGGTCGAACCTATACAGGGAGAAGCGGGTGTCATTATTCCAAAAAATGACTACCTGAATAAAGTTCAAATAATTTGTAATGAGAATGGTTGGTTGATGATTTTAGATGGCGTTCAATCTTGCATGGGAAGAACTGGAAAACTTTTCGCTCACGAGCATAATGAAATTACTCCGGACATACTGTGTCTTGCGAAGGGGTTAGGGAATGGCGTTCCAATAGGTGCATGCTTGGCAAAAGGTATTGCCTCAGAAATGTTTACACCTGGAACTCATGGCTCAACTTTTGGAGG
Organism: uncultured Piscirickettsiaceae bacterium; assembly: GCA_964510245.1. GTDB lineage: Bacteria > Pseudomonadota > Gammaproteobacteria > PS1 > Pseudothioglobaceae > Pseudothioglobus. Next base: position 1,195 of record CAZEAO010000090.1, read on the forward strand.
TAATCCGATAGTGACTGCAGCTGCGTTAGGTGTTCTTGAAGTGTTTCAAGAGACTGATGTACTTGATAATGTAAATAAGATGAGCGCATACTTTAAATCACAATTTGAAAATAAGCTTGGAAAAAATAAATCTGTAAAAGAAATTAGAATCAAAGGACTGATGATTGGAATTGGTCTTGATGAGGATAAAATTGATTGTAGTCAATTAGTAAAAAAGGCTCTAAAAGATAGACTACTGATTAATATAACTGGAAGTTCGATAAGATTACTCCCTCCTTTAATAATAAACAAAGAGGAAATAGACATCTTAATCAGCAAACTTGTTAATCTAATTGATACTTAGGAAAAAATCATGATAAAAAATTTCATTAACTTTGACGATTTAAGCTTAGACGAATTGCAAAGTATTATTGATCGCGCCATATCTCTTAAAAAAGAGCACAAAAGTGGCAAAACCAACGATTCGCTAAAAAATAAAACTCTGGCTATGATTTTTGATAAATCTTCAACAAGAACTAGAGTTTCTTTTGAGGCAGGAATGACTCAGCTTGGAGGGCAGTCGTTATTTTTATCTGAAAAAGATATACAACTAGGTCGAGGTGAGCCTATTACTGATAGTGCAATTGTGATTAGCTCAATGGTCGATGCAGTAATGCTAAGGCTATCTTCCCACGAGGATATTGTCGAGTTCACAAAGCATTCAAGTAAGCCAGTTATTAATGCCCTTTCTGACGAATCACACCCTTGTCAAATTCTTGCTGATTTAATGACTTACCAAGAAAATAAAGGTTCAATCCAAGGTCGAAAAATTGCCTGGGTAGGTGACGGATGTAATGTTTGTCAAACATATATGCAGGCAGCTACAATATTCGACTTCGAACTATCGATTGCTACTCCTGTTGGATACGAACCTTCTGAACTGATCACTCAAAAATATCAAAAAAATATTAGTTTCTTTGAGAATCCAATGGATGCCTGTAAGGATGCTGATATCGTTGTGACTGATGTTTGGACTAGCATGGGTCAAGAATCTGAAAAAAAACAAAGAGAAAGTGCATTTAAAGGCCTTCAGGTTAATCAAAAAATGATGGATCAGGCTAAAAAAGATGCTGTCTTTATGCACTGTTTGCCGGCCTATCGAGGTATAGAGGTTAGTTCAGAGGTAATTGATGGAAATCAAAGTCTTGTTTGGAGTGAAGCTGAGAATCGACTTCATGTTCAAAAGTCTTTGCTGATTTATCTAATTAATGGCTAATCGTGCTGCGATAGTTTTAACTTGGCTTCTTGATAAAACTTAACACCACGCTCAATCTTGTCTCTGCCTTTTGAGACGCGCCAATTATTCGTGTCTCTCAGAGAGTACACACAACCACAATACTCTTGCTGGTAGAAATTTTCCTTTTTTGAAATCTCTAACATTCTTGATGAGCCTCCCTTCTTGCGCCAATTAATGTCCCAATACGGAATATTATGGGGCTTAGATGATTTTGAGCCTGAGTCATTAATTTGCTTCATATCTTTCCAGCGAGAAATTCCAAGAGTGGATGAAATGATATCAAAATTATTTTCTGATGCGTACTTTGCTGTTTTTTGAAACCTCATATCAAAGCAAGTTGTGCATCTTGCCCCTCTTTCAGGCTCGAGCTCTTGACCTTTGGTTCTTGAAAACCACTCGTCCCTATCATAATCAGCATCAATTATTGGCATTCCTAATTTTTCAGCAAAGCGAATATTTTCTTCTTTTCTGAGTTCATATTCATCAAAAGGATGAATATTAGGGTTATAGAAATATATTGTTGTATCAATATCTGAGGCGGCTAAAGCCTCCATAACTTCACCTGCGCAAGGAGCACAACATGAATGCAGCAAGAGCTTTTTTTCATCATTTGGTGTTTTCAACTTTGGGCGCTTATATGATTTCAGAGAGTAATCTATTTGAGACATGATTTAACCTTTTTTAAAACTTCCCAAGAGTCTCTTTTTAAATGATCGTTTTTGAGAATCTCTTTTGGGTGATGCGTGATAAACAGAGATTCATCTTCTATTTTGATGGATGAATCCATGAACAATATTACATCTGACGAATGCTCTCTAACAAAACCGTCAACTTCACTCCTATTTAATGAAATTAAATTAACATCATTTAGACTAAGGCCAATAGAGGCTAACATTTTAAAAAGTAAATCTTGACTTGCTCCAGATTGACAAAATGAATCCTCAGAATCTAGCTCAACAACCAATAATTTATATTTTACTGACGCTTCAAATTCAATAGAAGAATACAAAAAATCAGGTATTCCAAGCGCCTCAAGATATTCATTTCTACTCGCCTTCATTAAATCTGTGGGTGTGCCCTTTCAACATTCGCCATGACTTTATTTAAAGCATTGACATAGGCTTTGGCTGATGAGGTTATGATGTCAGTATCAACACCCTGTCCATTAACAATTCTACCTTCATGCTCAAGCCTAACATTAACCTCACCTAATGAATCTGTACCCTGAGTGACATTTGAGACAGAATAAAGCTGAAGTTTTGGCTCGATATCAACCAATGACAAAATGGCATTGAATGTCGCATCAACAGCACCAGAAGTATTAGCCGAAGCGCTATGTTCACTACCATTAATGGACAAAGTAACATCAGCAGTATTCACCTTGCCTGACTCTGCAGAGACCTTAAGAGAAACTAGTTGAATGATTTCTGTATCCTCAGTTTGAGTCTCCGAAACTAGGGCTTGAAGGTCCTCATCAAAGATGTCATGCTTTTTATCAGCCAGAGTTTTAAATCTTGAGAAAGCATCATTTAGATCTTCATCAGATTCAAACTCAACACCCAGCTCACTTAGTCTAGATTTAAAGGCATTTCGACCAGAGTGCTTTCCAAGGACTAATGAATTATTATTCCAGCCGACATCTTCTGCCTTCATGATTTCATAGGTCTCTCTATGTTTTAGAACACCATCTTGATGAATTCCTGCCTCATGAGCAAAAGCATTAGCGCCAACGATCGCTTTATTTGGCTGAACGACAAAGCCAGTTATGGAGGATACCAACCTCGAAGCAGCGAGAATTCCAGTGGCATCGATGTCTGTGTCACAACCAAAGACATCTTGTCTAGTTCTAACTGCCATTACGACCTCCT
>CAZEAO010000091.1:0-4183 GCA_964510245.1 uncultured Piscirickettsiaceae bacterium
CTACTGAACAACAATAACCAAAGCGGGTCGTACAAGTCTGCCATTAAGGGTAAATCCGGTCTGAATGACCTCTATAATGGTGTTTGATTCTTTGTCAGGCATTGGAACCATTGTAACCGCCTCATGAAGGTCAGGGTTAAATTTTTCATCAACAGGGTTAATTGCCTCAACCCCAAATTTTTCTAATGTGCTGTTAAAAACTTTATTGGTAAGTTCAAGGCCTTCAGTTGTGTTTTCTAAAGTGGCTTTTTTGTCTTTTGCAGATTTAATGCCCATGGCAAGAGAGTCGCTGACTTCTAGTAGCGCCTTTACAAAACCGTCTAGTGCAAACTTATGGGCGTTTTCTAAGTCTTTTGCAGTTCTCCTTTTCAGATTTTCCATTTCAGCTTGGGAGCGCAATAATTTATCCCAGTTGTCCTTTGCGGATTGCTGTGCTTCTTCTAGTTGAGATTCTAAGTCTTCAATTTTAGAGTTATTTTCAAGCTCCTCTTTGGCTTTAGTAGAGGCTTCTTTTTGAGTTTTTTGTTCTTTCTTTTTTGTCATTGTCTTAGCAAACTAATGTATATTTAATGTGATATTTAGTTACTCTTTAGTATATTTCAAGGTCTATGTTTAATTCTGTTGGTGTTATCAGTAAACCTAACGATTTTACCAGTCAAAAAACTGCTTTGGAGCTAGGTGTGCTTCTCAAAGATCTTGGCGCACATTTTCTCCAAGATAAAGATGAAATTACTAATGAAGCGGATTTAATTATTGTTGTTGGTGGTGATGGCACTATACTTAGTACTGCAAGAACCTACGTCAACACTAATATACCTATCCTTGGAATAAATCTTGGAAGGCTAGGTTTTTTAGCAGATGTCTCTGTTGATTCAATGGGTTCAGTCGTCGCTGAGATTCTGAACGGAGAGTTTATTAAAGAGAAGAGGTCTTTGCTACATTGTCAGATTGAGAAAAATGGGAAAATAGTTTCTGAACATCTTGCTTTTAATGAAGTTGTTATTCATCGTAATGAAACACCCAGAATGATAGAGTTTGAACTTCACGTTGATGATGACTTCGTTAATAATCAAAGAGCCGATGGGATTATTGTGACTAGCCCAACAGGATCAACTGCTTACGCATTATCGAGTGGTGGGCCAATAATGCATCCAAGTACAAATGCAATTTGTTTGGTTTCTATCAGCCCTCATACTATGAGTCATAGACCGTTTATCCTGCATGGTGAAAGCGAGGTATTTATTTCTCTTTTAGATTGCGATGAAAGGGCAACGATAAGTTTTGATGCACAGTCATCAGTGTCAGCCGCAGAAGGCGTCTCTCTAAGAGTGAAAAGACATGTTAATTTTGTTCATCTGATTCATCCAAAAGGTTATGACTATTTTGAAATCATTAGGTCTAAATTGCACTGGGGCCAAAAGGTTTAAAAAATGAAAGTATGCTCGAAAACCTGAACATTAAAAATCTAGTTGTTGTTGAAGATTTAAATGTTGAGTTTAAGTCAGGAATGACAGTAATTACCGGAGAAACAGGTGCTGGAAAATCAATTGTTGTTCAGGCGCTTGGAATGATTGCAGGTGGGCGTTCTGATGCTTCATTAGTAAGAAATGGAGCAAGCAGGGCTGAAATCAGTGCTTCATTTAGCATTGATTCGAATTCAAAAGTGCAATCTTATCTTGAAAGCCAAGATTTAGATAATGATTTTGAGTGCATTATAAGAAGAGTAATCGCTTCTGACGGGAAGTCACGATCATACGTGAATGGAAGAAATGTACCCTTATCAGTCCTCAGCGAAGTGGGAAGCTATTTGATTGACATGCATGGACAAAACGAACACCAGCTGTTGTTAAGGACTAGCCACCATAGAATTCTACTAGATGACTACGCTGGAGCTCAAGGCCTCTGTGAAGAGGTTAATAATATTTTTCAAAGCTATCAAGAAGTAATAAAGAAAATTCAAACCTTGCGAGACAATAACTCCCTTCTTTCTGCTCAAAAAGAGCTATTAACTCATCAACTTGATGAGTTACATCAGGCACAACTTACCCAGGAGGAACTTAACAGCATTGAAGACGAGTATAAAGCGTCAATAAACTCAAGTCAGTTACTAGAGAAAATATCAAAGATACTAGACTCTTTGAATAATGATTATGGTGTTAACAACACTTTGATTGAAGGAGAGAGTGTGTTGGGCCAATCAAAAGAGATAGATTCTCGACTTGAATCAATAAGAGGGTTAATTGCAGGGGCCCAACTACAGGTTCAAGAAAGCATATATGATCTCACTGACTACCTCAATAAAATAAGTAGCCAAGAGGACAAGTCAATCGAACTAGGACAAAGAATTACACTTTTGCATGATTTAGGCAGAAAACATAATTGCCAAATTATAAACCTAGTTAATGCTCAAAAATCTCTCGAAAGTAAGCTTAGTAAATTAGATACTTCAAGCGAAAAACTTGAAAGCCTAGATCAGGAACTTGATAGACTTAATAAGGACTATAATTCTCAGTCAAAACTTCTATCGATCAAGAGGCAGGAGGCTAGCAAGGCTCTTTCAAAAGAAGTTACCCTTCTTATGCAAAAACTGGGAATGCCAGGTAGCGAAATTATATTTAAGGTCGTTGTTTTGGATAATGATGTAAGGCCAAATGGAATGGAGGATGTTGTTATTTATGTCAAAACAAATGCAGGCCAAGATTTTAAACCTTTGGGCAAAGTTGCATCTGGTGGAGAGCTTTCAAGGGTCTCTTTGGCACTTTCGGTTTCAGGCAGTAATACTGAGTTGACACCGTCAGTTGTTTTTGACGAGGTAGATGTCGGAATTAGTGGATCAGTTGCAGAAATTGTTGGTCAAATGTTAAAAAAACTTTCAAAACAATATCAAATTATCTGTGTAACTCATCTTGCTCAGGTTGCAGCTCAAGGCAAAGAACATTTGAAGGTTGAAAAAACTCAAAAAAATGGCCAAACCTTTACAAATATTTCGAGCCTAAGTAAGACAGGGAGGGCAGAAGAGATTGCTCGGATATTGGGCGGCATAAAGGTCAGCAATAAAACTCGTATAGCTGCTGAAGAGATGATTAATTCAAGCTCCTAAGATCATTGGCATAGCTAGTGAATTAATAATCAGTTTTCAGTTGAATTTAATTTAACTCTTGACTAGATATATTCTATTTAGAATGCTTGACTAATAAGCATTAAATTGTATAATATTGCGTTTGTGCACAGTCAGGGTAGTAAGAGGCGAGTGAAATCAGTAAGCTCACTTATTCAATACTTTCTCCTTGCTTTAGTTGTTTTTTATTATGCCATTAATGGTTTTGTTCTCGCCGCTTTGTACGGCACTTTAGTTAGTTTGAGCAACACCTTGATTTTCAATTGGTATACAAATAAGCAGAAAGCATTAGTTGACATTGACGCACAAAAAAGCTTGAGGATGGCGATAAATAGTAGTGTTACTAGAACATTTTCACTTATCCTTTTAGCTTTAATTGGACTTGGTTTGTTAGACCTTGATCCTGCCGCTTTATGTCTGAGTATGGTGGTTGGTCAGGTTGGTTTTATATTGGATAGGTTAAGGCAAAAATAATGGCAAGTGGTGAACTAACATCTGGTGCTTATATTAAGCACCATCTACAGAATTTAACTTTCGGAAAATTTCCTGATGGTCATTGGGGCTTTGCACACAGTTCAGAAGAGGCTGCAGAAATGGGCTTTATGGCGGTACATGTCGATACTTTAGGTTTTTCTTTTGTCTTGGGAGCTCTCTTCTTGTTCTTTTTTGCCAGAGCTGCAAAGAAGGCATCAATAGAGACACCAGGAGGATTTCAAAATTTCGTGGAAAGTGTCGTCGATTTTATTGATGAAAATGTTCGTGGTTCATTTAACGGGAAAAACCCCTTAGTCGCGCCTCTTGCACTAACAACATTTATTTGGATTGTTTTGATGAATACTATGGACTTAGTTCCTGTAGATTGGCTGCCTGTCCTATTTGCTGCAATGGGTGTCGAATACTTGAAGGTGGTTCCAACGACAGATCCAAATGCTACATTTGGAATGTCTATAGGCATATTTATATTAATCCTTTATTACAGTGTTAAGGAGAAAGGATTGGGCGGATTTGTAGGTGAACTAACACTACATCCTTTTGGAAAGTGGATGTTGCCTGCTAACTTATTTT
>CAZEAO010000092.1:0-4061 GCA_964510245.1 uncultured Piscirickettsiaceae bacterium
ACACCTCCATGGATCATGACTTCTTAATTTCTCAAATTGAGCTCAGAGAAGAGCTTGAGTCAATTGAGTCAAAGCAGAATACGGATGATTTAGAGGATTATCTGGAAAAAGTAGAGGAATACATTCAATCCAAGATAGACTTGATTGCTAAAGCATTTGAGGGTGATACTGAAAACTCTAAAATTAAAAAAGATGTCAGAGAGCTAAAGTTTTATGAACAACTGGCAAGTGAATCGTCTAAATTGATGGATGAATGGTTATAGGGCTTAATTAAATGGCATTACTTCAAATCTCTGAACCAGGTCAATCAACAGCACCCCACCAACATAACTTGGCGTGTGGTATTGATTTAGGGACTACCAATTCTCTGGTTGCAAGTGTCATGAGTGGAGCAACAAAACTACTATTAGATAGCAATGGTGAATCAATCCTTCCATCAGTTGTTCACTGTGATCCTCAAGAAATGAGTGTCGGCCATGAAGCTTTAAAGTTCTCAATAAAGGACCCTTCAAACACAATTTTCTCAATTAAACGGTTTATGGGAATTAGCTACAGCGAGGCAAAGGCGATTAAAAATCTTCCCTATGAGCTTGTTGATCTAGATGGCTCGGTCGGATTCAAAACTGCGATAGGAATTCTTTCTCCTATAGAAGTTTCAGCGAGCATACTATTGAGTCTAAAAAATAGAGCAGAGAAGGCTTTAGGTGACAAACTTAAAGGTTCTGTAATCACAGTCCCTGCATACTTTAATGATGCCCAAAGGCAATCCACTAAAGACGCTGCAAAGCTTGCAGGTATCAATGTTTTAAGGCTACTGAATGAACCAACTGCAGCTGCAATTGCATATGGGCTAGAGACCAAAGAAGAGGGCATCCATGCGGTTTATGATTTGGGTGGTGGTACATTTGACATCTCTATTTTGAGCTTTAATCGAGGTGTTTTTGAGGTTTTGTCTACGGGCGGTGATTCTAGTCTTGGTGGTGATGATTTTGATAACTTGATATTTGAAGACTGCGTTAAAGCGCTTGAGTTAAATGATTTATATGCCAGTCAAATACAATCCATTAGGCAAAATGCAAAATCTGCAAAAGAAAAGCTTTCAGAAGCGGATAGTGCTGAATTTAAAGTCAACCAAAAGCAATATCGTCTAACTAAATCAAACTTTGAGGCCTTATCAGAGTCACTCGTTAAAAGAACTCTAAGAATTACAAAAAGAGCTCTGAGGGATGCTAACGTTAACATTGAAGATGTCAAAGAGGTCATCATGGTGGGTGGTTCAACAAGAATGAGCGTGATTCGAGAAAGAGTTGGAGAGCTCTTTGAAAAGCCAGTTTTATGCTCGATTAATCCAGACGAAGTAGTCGCCAAAGGTGCAGCCATACAGGCAAACATTTTGGCTGGTAATAAAAGCAAGGATGACGTTTTACTCTTGGATGTTCTGCCACTCTCATTAGGGCTTGAGACTATGGGCGGTCTCGTCGAAAAAGTAATACACAGAAATACAACAATCCCAATTACAAGAGCACAGGAATTTACGACCTATAAAGATGGTCAAACGGGGATGTTAATCCATGTCTATCAGGGTGAAAGAGAGCTTACTAAGGATTGTCGATCTCTGGGGCAGTTTGAGCTTAAAGGAATCCCTCCAATGGTAGCAGGACGTGCACGCATAAGAGTCGAGTTTCAGGTAGACGCTGATGGACTATTGTCGGTCTCAGCAAAAGAGGAGACTTCGGGCGTTCAATCTGAAATTGTGATTAAGCCTTCCTACGGTCTCAGCGATCATGAAATGGAGAAAATGTTAAAGGATTCAGTTGTTTTTGCTCAGGATGATATTTTATTGAGGCAGCTTCAGGAGCAGAGGGTTGACGCAAATAGGACGATAGAGGCGATTGATGCAGCGCTCCAGGCTGACCAATCTCTACTGGATAAAAAGATGCTTGATTCAATATTAGGTGCTAGAGAAACTTTATCTTCGATTGTTGAGTCTGAAGATGCAGAACAAATCAAAGAGGCAACCAAAAACCTCGAAAAGGTGAGCGCAAAGTTTGTTGAGATGAGAATGAACCAATCCATTATGAGCGCAATGAAAGGACACAGCATTGATGAATTTAACGAACAACTATAGAATATTGTTATGCCACAAATAATTATCCTTCCGCACGAAAATTACTGCCCAGATGGCACTGTTATTGAGGCAGATACAGGGACCAGCGTTTGTAGAGCACTGCTTGATAATGGCATAGAGATTGAGCATGCCTGTGAAATGTCTAACGCTTGTACTACCTGCCACGTTTATATTCGTGAAGGGTTTGACTCAATCGAAGAGTCCGACGAGATCGAGGACGACTTACTGGATAAGGCTTGGGGCTTAGATCCAGACTCTAGGCTCTCGTGTCAGGCGATTGTCTCTGAAGAAGACATAGTCATTGAAATACCCAAATACACCATTAACCAGGTTTCAGAGAACCACTAAAACTTATCTCTACTCTATCGTAATCTTAGGAAAGGCGCCTACAGACTCATTCTTGAGTGATAGCGTTCCAGCAACACGTCTGGCAATCTCTTGATACATTGCTGTAACCTGACTATCAGGATCCTTAGCAACGCTCGGAGTGCCTTCATCAACATCCGTTCTGATATCTAACTGCAGTGGTAAAGCGCCTAAGAAATTAGTGTTCGAGTTGTTAGCCATATTCTTTCCACCACCATGTCCAAAAATCTCCTCAGCATGGTTACAATTAGAACAGATATGAATCGACATATTCTCAACAATCCCTAGAATCGGGATATTAACCTTTTCGAACATCGCAAGACCTTTCTGAGCATCGATTAGAGCAATATCTTGTGGAGTGGTCACAATGACCGCGCCGCTCACTGGAATCTTTTGTGACAGTGTTAGTTGGGTATCACCTGTACCTGGAGGAAGGTCGACAATCATATAGTCAACATCTTCCCATTCGGTGTTCTTAAGGAGTTGTTCTAAGGCTTGAGTTACCATGGGTCCACGCCACACCATAGGTGACGCTTCATCGACCAAAAATCCGATTGACATGGACTGTATTCCATGAGCTATAACAGGCTTCATATTACCGCCTTCAGACTCTTGGGGCCTAAGATCTTTAACCCCCAGCATGCGTGGCTGAGAGGGTCCGTAAATGTCAGCATCCAGTATCGCAACGTTGGCACCTTCTGACTTTAGAGCGAGTGCTAAATTGACAGCGGTTGTCGATTTGCCGACGCCACCCTTGCCTGAGGCAACAGCAATAATATTTTTAACGCCAGGAAGCGCTTCTACGCCTTGCGTTTCGTAAGAAGGGATTTTAGATTGGATAGAGATATTTGAGTAGTTGACACCTTGCTTAGAGAGTGCCTCCTCAACGCTGCCCTTGAGCTCTTCATGAAAGTTTGCAGCAGGGTACTTAAGTAGCAGTTCAACGCTGACAATCTCATCATCAATCGTAATCTTTTTGACGTTGTCAGAAGAAACCAGGTCTTTACCAGTGTTTTCATCGATGATGCTAGTCAAGATTGTTTGAATTTTATCTTCGGTTATAGTTGACAATTTGTTGACCTCGGTCGGTAAAATAGCGATATTTTATCGTACAACTATCCCACAAATCCTTATTTATATTGGGATTATTGATGAAGATTTATGAGCAAACGTAGAATACTAGTTACTTCAGCACTTCCTTATGCCAATGGTGATCTTCATTTAGGCTTTATGCTTGAAGTCATTCAGACAGATATCTGGGTTCGTTTTCAAAAGATGCAGGATAACGAGTGCTATTACGTTTGCGCTGATGATGCCCATGGAACCCCAATTATGCTCAAAGCTGACGAGATGGGAATCACTCCTGAAGAGCTCATTGCTGGTGTTAGCGAGCGTCATCAAGCTGATTTAGACGATTTTCATATAAATTTTAGTCAATACCACTCTACACATTCTGACGAGAATCGTTATTTTTCAGAGTTAATATACAATCGCTTGAATAATTCGGGTTATATCAAGAAGAGGGTAATTTCGCAATCATTTGACCCTGAGAAAGAAATGTTCTTGC
>CAZEAO010000093.1:0-4054 GCA_964510245.1 uncultured Piscirickettsiaceae bacterium
AGTTGGTATTTGTGGATCTGATATGCATGCTTTTCATGGTAAAGATCCGCGAAGAAATCCAGGACTTATCCTGGGCCATGAGTTTTGTGGCAAGATTGTAGAAGGTGCACTCAAGGGCCAAAAAGTAACCGGCAATCCACTCATCACTTGTGGAAAATGTGAGTACTGTACTCAAGGTAGAGACAACCTATGTAGTGATAGAGATATGATAGGAATGAGCAGACAAGGCGCTTTTGCTCAATACATGACAATACCAAGCCAATGTCTTGTTCATGCGCCCAATTCTATGAACTCGAATCACGTAGCGATGACAGAGCCTGCAGCAACAGTTGTACACGCTGTTAACCTTGCCAAAGAAAATTCATTTAAACCAATCCAAGACTGCAACGTATTGGTTATTGGGGCGGGAGCAATTGGCCTGCTTGCAGCACTCCTCCTTAAGTCATATGGCGTAAAGATGACTGTATTAGAAACCAATGAAGCACGACATCAATATGTTAAAGAACATGTTGGCGTTAACCCAGTAAACCCTATTAATGAATCTGTAAGCGAGGACAGCTATGATGTCGTAATCGATGGTGTAGGCAGTGAAAAAACAAATGCACTATCTATCTCTTCAGTCAGAGCAGGAGGTACCGTTGTCAATGTCGGCCTTCTCAGCTGGAACAGCAACATTGACATTCGAAAAATTACCCTCCAGGAAATCAAATTGATAGGATGCTATACATACAGTATGGAGGACTTTAGGTCTGCACTTAAGTCAATAGAAAGCGGTGATTTTGGTGACTTGTCATGGATTGAGGAGATGCCTTTGTCGGAAACTAATTTAGCATTTCAAAGTTTACATAATGGTACAATGGCGTCGGCCAAGGTTATTTTAAAACCTTCTTTTTAACTAGGGATAGAGAAAATGAGTATTACTGACCTGAAATTTGATATCGACAGAACAAGTAAAACTCCCCTTTGGCTTCAAATTAGAAATGAGCTATACAATTGCCTTTATCGCGATGAGCTTAGACCTGGACAACTCATTCCGAATGAAAAAACCCTCGTTGAGCTATTTGATGTTTCAATAGGAACAATTAGAAAAGCAGTAGGAGTTCTTGAAAAAGAGGGCTTTCTGATTCGAAAACAAGGATTAGGAACTTTTGTATTTCAACATGACAATAGTAGCTTTCTTTTTGAGTATTTTCATTTTGCTCCAAACGGTAGTGAGGAGAAACAAAGTCCAAATGTTGAATTCATATCGTTTGATACAAAAAAAGCAACTAAGGCGGAAGCTAGTGATTTTAGAATTTCACCCGGAAGTTCAGTTTTTCAAATTTACAACAAGCTTGGACTAAACAAAAAGTTTTATATTATCGATAAAATTGTGATTCCTCAAAGTAAATTTCCTGGACTTACCGAGGAAATTTTTAAGAGTCGTGGAAACACAATATATAACCTTTATCAAAACAAATTCAACATTTTTATTACCAATTGCTCTGAAAAATTAAAAGCAATCTCAGCAGATGAAAAGATATCTAACCTTCTAAATATTCCTTTGAATGAACCAATCCTCAAAATCAATCGAGTTGGCCAAACATATAATAATGAGACTATCGAACTGAGAACTTCATACGTACATACCAGTGATATTGACTACATCCACTCCCAGAACAGTACCTTTGGAGAAGCAATTTAGCTTCCAAGTCTAAAAGAAATAACTCTCAAAAAATTAAGATATTAGGACACCTTGCTAGCCATACAAATATGTTGGCAGCCACATTACAATTTGCGGGAATATTATGATTAAAGCTAGCCCAATGACCTGGATTACCATGAACTGCATCATACCTTTATATATGTCTGACAAATCCCATTCAGGGACAACCCCTTTCAGGAAGTAAGCTGAAAGGGCAACAGGCGGCGACAGCCAAGCAGTCTGAAGATTAACGGCTACAAGAATTCCAAACCAAGTCAGGTTAAATCCTAATTGCTCAATGAGTGGCAAAACAATTGGAATAATAATGAGCACAATTGGAACCCACTCTAATGGCCAAGCCAGCAGGAAAATTAATGCCATAATGATTAGCAATATAGCGGTTGGCGGAAGATCAAGCAACATCAACGCCTCGGTAATCATGGTCGGAGTTCCTAGTCTTGAAAATACCGCTCCAAAGAAGTTTGAAGCACAAACCAATACCATGATTAAAGTAGTAATCTCTAGGGTTTTTAAAAGCGAACTTTTAAAAGACTCAAAGGTTAACTTTCGATAAGCCAAAGTTAATAGTATTGCACCAACAGCGCCCATTGCAGCGCCTTCAGTTGCTGTGGCCCAACCTGCCAAAATACTTCCTAGTGATGCCCCTACTAATAGAACTGGTGGTACAAGACCTTTAAAAAACTCTTTCCATACTTCATTCATTGAATCAGGTATTAAGTCCTCGGGGACAACAGGTCCTAGGGACGGATTCAAGTGACATCTTATGAGTGTATAACCAGTATAGAGCATAGCTAACATTACCCCTGGGACTATTGCAGCAGCAAATAAATCAGTTACTGGTACATTAAGAATTGGTCCCATAACTACCAGCATAATGCTTGGAGGTATCAAGATACCAAGAGTACCGCCAGCAGTAATTGAACCAGCAGCCAAACGAACATCATAATTTGATCGATTCATAGTCTTGGCAGACATAATTCCTAGAATTGTGACCGAAGCGCCTACAATACCTGTCGCCGCTCCAAAGATTGTTGCAACAAAAAGGACAGCTACAAATAAAGACCCTTTAGTTCTAGCAAGTGCCATCTGGACAGAGGTAAATAATCGCTCCATGAGGTTTGCTTTCTCCATGAGAATTCCCATAAAGGTAAATAGTGGAATTGCCGCCAGAGTTTGTTCAAGCATACTCCCAGAAAACTGAAAGGTCATTAGATAGAAAACAAGATCTCCAAAACCTAGATAACCAAAAAATACACCTAGAAATATGAGAGTAAACGAAATTGGAAAACCAATAAATATGGCAAATAGCATTGTTAAAATTAGGACTATGCCTAATACTTCTGGACTCATGGCCATCTCCTGTTTTTAACAGCATAGATACATTTGAGGGTCTCAGAAATACCTTGAATTAAAAGTAAAATAAATCCTATAAATAGCATAGATTTGATTGGATACATCAGAGGCATCCACGCAGTATCCATGCCTCTCTCACCAATACTCCAAGACTTATAAGCGTATTCATAGCATTTCCAAGCTGCACCTAGAATTCCAGGGAAGAAAAATAATATATACAAAGTTAAGTCAATAGTTGCTTGAGTCTTAACCGACCAATCTCGATACATAAAATCTGCTCGGATATGAACACCTTTAGAAAGAGCATAACCAGCGCCAAGCATAAACATAGCACCCGCACCCATCCTACTAATATCATACGCCCACATCGTTGGTGAGCCAAAAAAATGCCTTCCAGTAACCTCTATAAACATTGCAGTAAAGACTGGAACAGTTAGCCAACATGCTATTTGGCCCATTCTAAGACTAAACAAGTCAATACCTAGAATAGTTCTCGCCATTCTTTTTGGCATATCATCAGGCATAACACCGGTGTATGACCTTCCTTCTGCGATCATTTCATCAGTTGTATCTAGATCACCATTAACTTCTTCTTCCGAAAAAATAGAATAGCCTATTTCATCAAAGAAAGTTACAAATAGAAAAACTACAATAAAGATGTATAGAAAAATCATATTAGTTTCGTAGTCTTAATCATAATATTTACTTACTAGTACTTTTAAAAAAACCTTTTAGCATTTTATCAAAAACTCTAAAGTTATAAAATTTAAAGCCTTGAAGTTAAGGCTTATCTAACTCTGGGATAAAGGAGAACCCAAAGTTAGACAAAGCCGGCTTGTGATAAAAAAAAGTTGCCAAAAGCTGGTAACTATTGGCAACTTAATTTAACAAGTCTTACGCTGATTCTTTACTTCAAAGTCTCAGCAAATGCTAAACCTAGCTTAGCGTTAGACGCTTGAGCGCCTGACCAGAAAGGTACCGCAATCTTTGCGAAAT
>CAZEAO010000094.1:0-3959 GCA_964510245.1 uncultured Piscirickettsiaceae bacterium
ATGCTGCCTCTGCAAAGATGGCAGAAAATATTGTTAATACAGATAAAGCAATTAATGGAAAGCTCAAGGTCTAATTATGAATATTCATGAATATCAAGCCAAGAAACTATTAGCAAATTATGGTGTACCAGTACCAAAGGGAGGTGTAGCCCATTCTGCCACAGAGGCAATTTACCAATCTAATGAGTTAGGCGGTAATCAATGGATTCTTAAAGCCCAACTCCACTCTGGAGCGAGAGGGAAGGCGGGTGGAGTAAAGCTATGCAAGAGTCACAACGAAATCTTAGAATTTTGTGATAAATTACTTGGCAATAATCTTGTAACGAACCAAACAGGACCTCAAGGAAAGATGGTTTCGAGTATCTACGTTGAGGAGGCTAGTGATATTGTAAAAGAACTCTACTTTAGCATCGTCTTAGATAGGGCAACTCAGAAAGTGACACTAGTTGCTTCAACTGAAGGTGGAATGGATATTGAAAAGGTCGCTGAAGAAACGCCAGAAAAAATTACTACAATTGTGATTGACCCTGCTGTAGGAATGCAGCCTTTTCAGTCAAGACAGTTGGCATTTACACTAGAACTTCCTAACGAGGCAGTTGGTGCTGCAAGTCGAGCTGTGATGAAGTGTTATCGCGCTTTTCGAGATACTGATGCGAATTTATTAGAAGTAAACCCATTAGTGCTAACTTCAGATAATCGTATCTTGGCTTTAGACGCGAAGATGACTTTTGATTCAAATGCACTTTATCGTCGTCCCGAAATTTCTGAATTTCGTGATAAAACCCAAGAGGATTCGCGTGAGACTAATGCTGCAGAGCACGACCTGAGTTATATTGGATTAGATGGCAATATTGGCTGTATTATCAATGGTGCTGGACTTGCCATGGCCACTATGGACATGATTCAACATGCTGGTGGTGAGCCTGCAAACTTTCTTGATATAGGTGGCGGAGCCTCATCTGAAAGGGTAGCTACTTCAATTGAATTAGTTCTATCAGATCAAAATGTTGAGGCTATTTTAATTAATATTTTTGCTGGAATTAATCGATGCGATTGGGTAGCTCAAGGAATTGTTGATCTACTGAATAAGCGAGACATTGATGTTCCTTTAGTGGTTCGTTTGTCAGGCACAAATGTCGAAAAAGGACAAAAAATTCTTAAAGATAGCGGGAAAAAGGTGATTACTGCTGACACCCTGGCAGACGCAGCCTACAAGGTTGTTGATGCTTGGAAGAGTAATAAATAAAGGTTGAGATTATGAGTATTTTTATCAATGAAAAAACCCCAGTTTTAGTTCAAGGAATCACAGGCCGAATTGGATCCTTCCATGCTCAAGAAATGATTGATTATGGAACCAATGTAGTGGCTGGAGTTACGCCAGGAAAAGGAGGTACAACTCATCTTGGTATACCAGTATTTAACACAGTGCATGAAGCTGTTAAGGCGACTGGTGCAGAGGCGAGCATTGTTTTTGTTCCCCCGGCATATGCAGCTGATGGAATTATGGAGGCTGCTGAGTCAGGAATACGATATTGCGTAAGCATTACTGACGGAATACCTACTCATGACATGATAAGAGTTAAACGATATATTAATAGTGCCAAGCCTAGTGAGCGAATGATCTTAACTGGACCTAACTGTGCTGGAACAATTTCACCTGGCAAGGCTATGATGGGAATTATGCCCGGTCATATCTATATGAAAGGTAATGTGGGTTTGATTGGAAGATCTGGCACCTTGGGTTATGAAGCTGCTTCACAGATGAAAGAGCTTGGAATCGGAATTAGTACCGCAGTTGGAATTGGTGGTGACCCAATTAATGGAAGCTCTTTTCTTGAAATCTTAAAGCATTTTGAGAAGGATGATGAAACCGAAGCAGTTTTAATTATTGGTGAGATTGGTGGCCCTCAAGAGGCTGAAGCTGCAGAATACTTTCAAAAACATATGAGTAAGCCAATGGCGGCTTACATTGCCGGTCTGACTGCTCCACCAGGACGATTAATGGGTCATGCAGGTGCAATTGTAAGCTCAACTGGAGAAAGCGCTGCTGAAAAAGTTCAAATACTTCAAGATGCTGGTGTATTGGTGTCACCAACACCTTCAGACATGGGTGTCACAATGGCGAAACTTTTAAAAGTCTAATTTCTGCTCTTTTCTAAAACAATTTTTTTATTGATGCAGGTTTGCAATTAAGTTAAGCTTTTTTTGCTATAACTCTAATTCCACCAAGTTTTCCACTAGAGAAATATTGACCAACAAAATTATAGAAAGTGCTTAAACTTTCAACAATTTCCTTGTTGTGGATCCTTATATTTCTTTCTTTATCAATATGGTATTGCGTTATTCTTTTTTTCGTAAAGTCAGTCCATGATTCTGACATATCTTCAGCCAAAATTAATTAAAAGCTGTTACTTTCTAAGTTTGTAATATATTCATCATACAGTGGCAAGTGCTTGCCATAAATTTCTTTTTCAATTTCTCTAAGTTCATAATCATTTAAACTAATTCTTCTAGTTATATCTTCAGTAAAAAATAAGCCATTTTGATTAAGCAAGCCATTCAGCCTTTTCATTAGAGCTTCATGGTCAGCTATAAGATATTGATTTATAGGAGCCATCCTTTAACTTTACGAAAAACCTCTGAATCCTTATTAGCAAGTCTTTCAACGACACCAAAGTGATCAACTTCTGGTTCTGCAAAATAATCAAGTGGCGCTTTGAAGTTTTTCCATTTTTTAACAAAATTATCAGTCTGCCAATGAAATTCAGGTGTCTCACCTCCACCCAAAGTTACGAGAATTGGGGCCTGAGTTCGAGGCTCAAAAAAATGTGGACTTAAGGCAAGACTCTCCTCATCGTCTAATCCAAGAGCATCTGCAATAGTTGTTTCTCTGATTGGATCTAGCTGATAAAGTCCGCTTATTGGGATACCCGTTTTAACGATATCTTCTGGTAGATCATTAGAAATTTCTCTCCAGTCTGTCGCTAGAACCATGCCTGTAATATGACCACCTGCTGAATGTCCAGAGACGTTAATTCGGTGTTTTGATATTGAGTAATCGTCCGCGTTATTCCAAAGCCATACAATCGCCTCCCGAATTTTTTCAATAATGTTTGTCATGCTGGCATCAGGACAAAGTTGATAGCCAATAAGAGCAACATCAATGCCTGAATTAACAAAAGATTCTGCTATAAAGCTATAAACTGATTTGTCTCCTCTTTGCCAGTAACCCCCATGAATAAAGATGAATAATGGTGCGTTTGAATCTCCACACCTAAAAATGTCTAGCTTATCTTTTTCGCCGCTTCCGTAACGACAGTTAAGTGAAGAGTCTGCATTTGCTCTAAATTTCTCACTCCATCCAGACCATTTTTCCATTAGTCCGTCAAAGTTATCAATCAGCAGTCTTACGTTGTAGCCTTTTTCAAGTGCTGGGTCAATTGGTATTGTTCTTTCCATCTTAATTTTTCTTTATTTACGTTGTTAAATTCCAATAATAAGTATTTTTATGAATATCTTTAAAATTTAGAATTATATTTGAACTTTTGAGATATCTCTTAGCTACTATTCACTCTCTTCACCTTTAGCTTGAAGTGCAAAGAATTCTGATGGTGATTTACCAAAGGGCTGCATCGCATGTTCTTTAAATGCTGGGCGATCAGAGAGTCTTTGATACCAAGTCTCAATCCCAGGCAGTGAGGGTCTTTCAATATCTAAAACAAAATACTTGTGAATTAAAACACCAAGCGGTATATCACCAAAAGTAAAATCATCTCCAGCAACAAAGTTATTGTTAACTAAATGATCATCGAGAACTTTAAGAATGTCTGAGCTTTGTTTAGCCATTTCAGCTATTTTTGCGTAGTCCCTATCTTTCTCTTCGGTCCGAACAAGTTGCCAGAATACAGGGAAAAATGTACCCATAAAGCTATCGGTTGACCAGGTCATCCATTGATCTG
>CAZEAO010000095.1:0-3905 GCA_964510245.1 uncultured Piscirickettsiaceae bacterium
CACTAGCAGCTTCAATGGTTTTTGTGACTTTGCCAGTGGCAGGATTAAAAACATCTAGGCTTCGGCCTGATGATCCACGGCATTTTTCCCCACCAATAATATTGTGTAAATGGTTTGCAGACATAAATATTAAACTAAAGAAATGTGATGAAGTTAATATACCAAGAACTACCTTCTAGTATTATTTTTTTATAAATCTTATTCATTAAATACCAAGAAATAATCTTACATGAGAAATTATAACATATGTTCTATTTTTCTAAGAATAGAAAATATATTTGCATATGAATATTATTTATGTTTTAATGTACTGTCCATGAGCAAACAAGGCTCTATGGTTTGGAGTCAATCTTGACTTCCAATTATTAATAAAATAGGAGAGAGAAAATGAGAAAAATGTTGTTAGTTTTTGTCTTATTGGCTACTACTTTTGCAGGCTCTAGTTATGCATTAACCATTGGTTTTTCTGTAGCTAGATTTGACGATAATTTTCTAACTGTAATGAGAAATGATGCTGTAAGACATGCTGGTGAAATGGGTTATACAATGCAAGTAGATGATGCTAAAGATGACGTTACAACCCAGTTAAGCCAAGTGCAAAATTATATAGCTTCTGGTGTAGACGCTATCATTGTTAATGCTGTTGATACAGATACTACACAAGCAATGACGAAAGCAGCTGAGAATGCTGGAGTTCCTCTTGTTTACGTAAATAGACAGCCTATTGATTTAGATGCATTAGGAGCAACAACTACTTTTGTTGGCTCAAATGAGAAATGGTCTGGAACGCTTGAAGCTTTCGAAATGTGTATTCAGGCTGGCGGAGTTGGTCAAGCAGTAATGCTTATGGGCCAATTAAGCAATGAAGCAGCACGTTCACGTTCTGAAGATGTAAGAGAAGTAATCAAGCTTTCAATGTGTAATGGAATCGAATTACTAGAAGAACAAACTGGTAACTGGAGCAGGATTGAAGCAAATGACATAGTTACAAACTGGCTTGCTTCTGGATTAGAGTTTGACATGGTTTTTGCTAACAATGACGAAATGGCGATTGGAGCTATCCAGGCTCTGAAATCAGCCGGCATTAGTATGGATGATGTTATCGTTGGTGGTGTTGATGCTACTGAGGATGCACTTATGGCAATGCAGGCAGGCGATCTTGATGTGACGGTATTTCAAAATGCTGCTGCACAAGGTGCTGGTGCAGTAGATGCTGCAGCTGATTTAGTTGGCGGAGCTTCGCTTCCCAACTTTGTTGTGATACCATTTGAATTAGTTACTTTAGATAATATTGGCAACTATTTAGGCCAAAACTAAAAATAGTAATTAACTTTAATTAACGTTCATGGCACTCTTTTTGGGTGCCATGGATTTGTCTTCTTATATTTAAATTTTATGAGTTCAATTCAAAAAAAAGTAATCTTAAGGACCAAAGGTCTTACTAAACACTATGGCGGTGTAAAAGCATTAGAAGGTGCAGACTTTAGTCTTAAAGATGGAGAGCATGTTGCAATTGTTGGGGACAATGGTGCTGGCAAATCAACGTTTATCAGACAAGTAACGGGTGTGGAAATTCCAACATCAGGAAAGATATATTTTGATGGTGAGTTAGTAAATTTTAAAACTCCTGCTGATGCAAAAGAAGCTGGTATAGAAACTGTATATCAAAATTTAGCACTAGCAGATGATTTGGATGTTCCATCAAATATATTTTTGGGTCAGGAAGAAATATATTTTAATCTTGGTCCGTTCAGTTTTCTAAATGAAAAAAAAATGTATGAAAAGTCCCTTGAGGTTCTTGCTAAAACTGGTGTCAAAATACCAAATCTTAAAAATCCAATGAGTCATATGTCTGGAGGCCAAAGACAATGTGTTGCTGTAAGCAGATCAGCAGGATTTGCCTCAAAATTAGTTATTTTGGATGAGCCAACCGCGGCTTTAGGTGTTCAGGAAACAGCTCAAGTAGAAAAAATAATTAAGAATTTAAAAAAACAAGATATTCCACTAATTGTAATTAGTCATAATTTGAGACAAGTTTTTGATTTGGTTGACAAGATATGGGTTTTTCGCCAAGGAAAAATTGTTGGCTCTGTTGAAACGTCGAAGTCCAATACTAATGAAATTGTTTCACTGATTACAGGGATAAAGCAGGAAGTTGATCAGGAGGCGAGTTTTATATGAGTGAAATAAGACAAAAATTTATGAATTGGTATAAAGGCCTGCCAACTGAATTTAATATTTTTTTGGTTTTAATAGGAATGGCTTTATTATTTGAAGTTTTGGGATGGATTTTTATTGGTCAGAGTTTTATTTTGAATAAACGGAGGCTAATAATTATGATTCTACAAGTTTCTGTTATTGGAATAATTGCTATTGGAGTAACCCAGGTAATAATTATGGCTGGGATAGATTTATCCGGAGGCTCCTTAGTTGCATTTTCTGCAATAGTTGCCGCCAGTCTGGCACAAACTTCTAATTATTCAAAAGCTGTTTTTCCCCACCTTACAGACCTTCCATTTTTAATTCCAGTATTTGCTGGTATAGGCGCAGGACTAATTGCAGGATTTATTAGTGGCAATCTTATTGCAAGGACAGGAATACCTGCGTTCATAGCAACATTGGGTATGTTAGTTTCGGCTAGAGGTGCGGCTGCTTGGTACAATAATGGAAAGCCAGTTAGTTTTTTAAGTGACGGCTTTACAAGTTTAGGACAGGGGGCGTGGCCTGTTGTTATTTTCCTAACTGTTGCCTTAGTTTTTCATATTCTAATGCGCTATACAAAATATGGAAAGCATACTTATGCAATTGGCTCTAATGAAGAGGCGGCACGAGTTGCAGGTATAAATATTAAAAGGCACAAAATAATAGTTTATTCCATTGCAGGTGCTTTGTCAGGTTTGGCAGGTGTAGTTACTGCTTCTAGAGCAATGTCTGCACAAGCTGGAATGGGGATGATGTATGAGCTAGATGCCATTTCAGCGGCAGTAATTGGAGGAACTTCATTATTTGGTGGAAGAGGAAGAATTACTGGAACTCTTATTGGAGTTCTAATACTAGGAGTCATCACTTCTGGTTTTGTTTTCTTGAGAATAAATGCATATTATCAAGATATGGTTAAAGGTGCGATTATTGTTGGAGCAGTTATTCTTGACCAGTATCGTAACAATAAAATAAAAAATAAGGATAAAGATATCTGAGATATGGGCAAGAAGAAATTATGAGTGATGAAACAAAAATTAGTTTTGCTTTAAATCATATAATTGCCCCAGAATCATCATTTATTGATTTTATCGAGTTAACAAAAAGTGTCGGCTTGTCAGCTATTGAGATAAGAAATGATATACCGGTAAATTTAATCGAAGAGAATAATCCAAGGCAAATAAAAGACCTCTCTGAGTCTCATTCCATTAAGATTTTATCGGTTAACGCTTTACAGAAGTTCAATCTTTGGAGTGAGGAGAGACTGCATGAACTTGTTGAATTATGCAAATTTTCCTCTTTAGCTGGAGTAGAGGCAATAGTACTTGTGCCCTTAAATGATGGCTCTGTTACTAATGAAGTTGAGCAACGAAAGTTATTAGAGAATTCACTTAAGGAAATTGAAGGAGTTTTGAGCAATTTTGATTTATTGGGGTACGTTGAACCGCTTGGGTTTCAAACTTCTTCTTTAAGAAAAAAATCAATGGTTGTTGATGAAATAGAAAAACTCAAATCCTCAAGATTAAAAATTGTTCATGATACCTTTCATCATTTCCTTTCGGGAGAAAAAGAATTTTTCCCTTCCATGACGGGATTAGTTCATATATCAGGAGTTTCGAGTGAGTATAGCAATATTGAATTAAACGACAGTCATCGTTATCTTATTAATGAGTCAGATATGTTAGAAAACATTAGTCAAATTAGGT
>CAZEAO010000096.1:0-3862 GCA_964510245.1 uncultured Piscirickettsiaceae bacterium
GAGTTTGTATTTTTTGATTAATCTTTGGAATGGGTTTAAAGAAATCCAATGCATCCTCAACTGTCATTTCTAAAACCTCAGAAATTGATTTTCCTTTGTATTTAATCTCCAAAGTCTCTCGATTGTATCTTTGACCATTACATACATCGCATGAAACATAAACATCAGGCAAAAAGTGCATCTCGACTTTAATTAAGCCGTCTCCTTTACAAGCTTCGCACCTACCGCCTTTAACATTGAAACTAAAACGGCCTGATTTGTATCCCCTCGATCGAGACTCAAGTGTAAGTGCAAACAGATCCCGGATTAAAGTAAATACACCAGTATAAGTGGCTGGATTAGATCTAGGAGTTCTTCCTATGGGACTTTGGTTAATATTGACAACCTTGTCAAAAAGATGCATTCCTTTAACTTCTTTATAGGGAGCAATGTCAGCTTGTGCACCATTAAGCGTTTGTGAGGCCAACTCATACAAAGTATTGTTTATGAGTGTTGACTTTCCTGAACCCGAAACACCTGTAATACATGTCAAAACCCCAACTGGAATCCTTAAGTCCACATTCTTTAAGTTGTTTCCACTAGCACCCATAATCTCAAGCCAGTAATCTGTCTTTTTTCTTTTATTTGGGGTGCTAATTTCTAGCCGACTACTCAAGTAATCGCCAGTTAGTGACTTAGTATTTGCAATAACCTTTTCAGGTGACCCACTGGCTACAATTTCTCCTCCGTGAATACCTGCCCCAGGCCCAATATCTATGACATAATCTGACTGCCTTATTGCGTCTTCATCATGTTCAACAACAATGACTGTATTTCCCAAATCTCTTAAATAGGTTAATGTATCAAGCAGTTTTTGATTATCCCTTTGGTGAAGTCCGATCGAAGGCTCATCAAGAACATATAAAACACCAATTAAACCTGCACCAATCTGTGAGGCCAATCTTATTCTTTGAGCCTCTCCGCCTGAAAGAGAATTAGCCTTCCTTTCAAGATTCAAATAGTCGAGACCAACATTATTTAAAAAATGGAGTCGCTGAGAAATTTCATTTAATATCTTGCTTGCAATCTCTCCTCTCTGACCATCAAGCTTAAGCACATCAAAAAACTCATACACCTGATCAATTGTGAGTTTTGTTAAATCAGAAATATTCTTATCATTAATAAAAACATTTCTAGCAGCTGCATTTAATCGATCCCCATGACAGCTAGCACATGGCTTACTGATTACATATCTCGAAAGATTCTCTCTTACTGAACGAATATCGCTTTCCGCATAACGTCTCATCATCCTTGGGATGATTCCTTCAAAAGGCTTCTTTCTGCTAGTCCAGCCTCTTCTTCCTTTTATTTTTGAAAAATCGATGGATTGACTACCACTACCATAGAGAATAATTTTTTGATGCTCATCAGATAGTTCATTAAATGGAATCGATACACTAAAGTTATAAAAATTACCGACCAGTGTGAGCATTTGGTAAAAGTACGCGTTGTTTTTACTCCATCCATAAACTGCCCCATCTTCAAGACTAAGTTCGGGATTTGCTACCACTCTTTCTTCATCAAAAACATCTTTAACACCTAAACCATCGCAAGCTTCACAAGCACCTACCGGATTATTAAAAGAAAACAATCTAGGCTCTAATTCATTTAAAGAATATCCACAGTGAACACAAGAAAACTTAGCTGAAAAAGTCAACTCATTCCATTCAACATCTGAATCCATTGGACTAACAACAGCAATACCAGAACTCATATTTAGAGCCGTTTCAAGAGAC
Source organism: uncultured Piscirickettsiaceae bacterium (assembly GCA_964510245.1). Classification (GTDB taxonomy): domain Bacteria; phylum Pseudomonadota; class Gammaproteobacteria; order PS1; family Pseudothioglobaceae; genus Pseudothioglobus. Next base: position 1,776 of record CAZEAO010000096.1, read on the forward strand.
TCAGATAATCTTGATGATATATCTTGCCTAACTTTTAACCGATCGATAACTATTTCTATCGTGTGGTTTTTGTTCCCATCAAGCTCTTCTACTTCTTCAAGAAATTGTACTTCACCATCAATGCGTGCACGCAAGAATCCCTCGTGAGAGAGTTCCTGAAGTAGTTTCTGATGACTCCCTTTTCTGTTTCTCACGATTGGAGATAAAACCATTATCTTAGAGTCTTCGGGAAGCTCTAGAATTGAATCTACCATTTGTGAAATAGTCTGAGCCTGCAAATCAACCCCATGGTCGGGACACCTTGGTGAACCAACTCGAGCAAAAAGAAGTCTTAAGTAGTCATAAATCTCTGTTATGGTGCCTACAGTTGAACGAGGGTTGTGTGATGTTGCTTTTTGTTCAATAGATATTGCTGGAGAAAGACCCTCGATATGATCAACATCAGGCTTCTCCATTAGAGATAAAAACTGTCTTGCATATGCCGAAAGTGACTCGACATAACGTCTTTGCCCTTCTGCATAAATGGTGTCAAAGGCTAATGATGATTTGCCCGAACCTGAAAGGCCAGTGATGACTACAAGTTTATTTCTTGGAAGACTAACGTCAATATTTTTTAGATTATGGACTTTTGCACCACGAATACTAATTGAATCCATTAACTCTATATTTTATGATGGACAAAGGGTTCATTATACTCATGCCTTGTGTAAAATCACAATTTTGTATTGAATTAATATCATATGGTTTCCTATCGAAGAATCTTACTTAAATTAAGCGGTGAAGCACTATCAAGTAGCAGCCAAAGTATAGACTCTGAAATGCTAAACAAGGTAGTCAGTATTATTCAATCAGCACTTGATCTAGGAGTTGAAATTGCTATAGTAATTGGCGGTGGAAATCTTTACAGAGGAGCCAGTCTGTCTAAAGAGGGTATGAATAAAATTACTGGAGATCACATCGGCATGCTAGCAACAGTTATGAATGCATTAGCTCTCTCAGATGCCTTGGAAAGAAACAAAATTCCCTCCATGGTAATGTCAGGCTTTCCAATTGGTGGTGGCGTATGTGAGTCGTTTAATCACACCAAAGCAAAGAATGAACTAGCAAATGGAAATGTCGTTATCTTCTCAGCTGGCACTGGTAGTCCATGCTTTACAACAGATACTGCAGCAGCACTTAGAGCTGTTGAGATTGGAGCTGATATTGTTTTTAAGGCGACAAAAGTTGATGGTATTTATTCAAGTGACCCTCTAGTAGACTCTTCAGCTGTTAAATTTGATTCTTTGAGTTTTGATTCTGCTATTGAACAAAATATCAAGGTCATGGATACTGCCGCATTTGCATTGTGCAGGGATAATAATATAAAAATTTGTGTTTTTAGCATGTTAGAGGATAATTACTCACTTGCTAATATAATTAAAGGCCACCCAATTGGAACAACTGTTAGTCAAAATGGAGAATAACGATGATTAATGAAATTCATGATGATGCAAAAAGCAGAATGGATAAATCACTTTCTTCACTTGAAAGCGACTTTAGAAAAATCCGAGCTGGAAGGGCACATCCATCCTTACTTGATCAAGTGACAGTCGAATACTATGGCACGATGGTTCCGCTCAATCAGGTCTCTAACATTACTGCAGAAGACGCAAGAACCTTGAAAGTATCGCCTTGGGAAAAGGATATGGTTGGACCTATCGAAAAAGCTATTTTGAAGTCTGATCTAGGCCTCAACCCCAATACTCAGGGTCAAGTTATGCGTATACCTCTTCCCCCACTTACAGAAGACCGAAGAAGAGAGTTGGTAAGAGTTGTTCGTGATGAAGCAGAAAATGCAAGAGTAGCAATAAGAAATATTCGAAGGGATGCAATATCTGACTTTAGAGAACTACTTAAAGAAAAAGAAATTTCTGAAGATGAAGCCAGAAAAGCTGAAGACAATATTCAAAAAATTACAGACCAACATATCGCTAAAATTGATAAATCTTTAAGCGAAAAAGAGAACTCTCTTTTAGAAATCTAAATTAGTTTATCTATCTTTTTGAGCCTACACAATCAATGTACTTTTGCCACCTGTTAGCTGTGAA
>CAZEAO010000097.1:0-3692 GCA_964510245.1 uncultured Piscirickettsiaceae bacterium
CAAACTATGTAGAATATTTGCCCTCAAAAGGAAAAAGCGAAAGGTTTGCTTTTGTATCTGGTTTAAGCTTAAATAAAAATGATGTAATTAGGGTTGTTACAGGAAATGGTGGTGGTTTAGGTAACCCTAAGTCGCGCAATAAAGCACTAATCAAAGAAGACCTAAAAAATGAGCTCATAACTCCCGAGATTGCAAAAACAGTTTATGGAATATCAGAAGCATAAATAGGAAAAAATTTATGCAAAACAAAATAAATTCAGTTCGCGCTAGAATGAAAGAAGGCAATGTTGACTTAATTGCTCTTGGCCCTGGAGCACACATGAACTGGCTATTAGGCTTCAACCCATATCCAGATGAAAGACCATGTATGCTTTTAATAGGAAAAGAAAAAGAAGCCTTTCTGATGCCTTCAGTAAATGCTGAAGGGGTCAAAAAGCAAACCAAAATACCAATGCATTGCTGGAATGATGAAACTGGACCAGAAAGAGCTCTCAATGATGCACTAGAATATACTGGTTCTTCTAGCGCCAAACATATTGTAATTGATGAAGCAATGCGCTCTCACTTTGCCTTAATTCTTCTTGAATCTTTATCAAATCCTTCATATGAATTTACTGGATCTACTATTGGTGCCTTGAGAATGCGTAAAGATGAAGACGAGTATGCCAACCTTAAAGAAAATGCACTGATAGACGACAGGGCAATGCAGGCTGGTTTTGCAGCAATCAAAGAAGGAGTTACCGAGCTCGAAATTGGTGAGGCAATCAACAAACACTTTATTTCAGAGGGAGCAAAGCCTCAGTTTTGTATTGTAGGCTCTGGACCTAACGGAGCTTTTCCACATCACCACACTGGGAATCGAAAAGTACAAAATGGCGATGTTGTATTGATAGACATTGGAGGTCGAAAAGGCACTTTTCCGAGTGACATGACTCGTATGTCGGTACTTGGAGGGCCGCCAGAAGGCTACCCTGAAATTCACGCAATTGTGGAGCGAGCTGTTCAGGCTGCTCTTGCCACGGCGAAGCCAGGAGTAATGGCCAAAGAGGTTGATGCTGCAGCGAGAGGTGTTATTTCCAAGGCCGGCTACGGAGATTATTTCGTTCATCGAACAGGTCATGGACTCGGCATTGATATTCATGAACCTCCGTATATTACTGCAACATCTGAGGTTGTACTTGATGAAGGAATGGTGTTCTCAATTGAGCCAGGAATTTATCTCCAAGGAAGGTTTGGGGTCAGGCTAGAAGAGATAGTCATTTTAAGGTCTGATGGTCCAGAAATTCTCTCAGAATTATCTCGTAAAACAAATTTCATAAACTAATTTACAATCTGAATCTTTTCTTTCTTTTGGAAACCGGTCTGGAGGATTTTAAAGAATAAAGTACAGTGCCAAGGGAAGGACAATTAAACTTCCAACGTTACCAATCATCACTATAGAGGCGACAGTTTCAGGCTGTTGATGATATTTTTCAGCCATCATATGATTAAGTACTGCAGGAGGCAATACAGCAAATAAAATTAGCTGCTGATAATGAAGATGTTTCAACTCAACAAATTGAATGATTAGTAGAACAACAATTAACCCAGATAGAGGGCATAAAATAGATCCCAAAGCACCCAGTTTCCAGTCGCTATAGTTAATTCCAATTAAACGCGTGCCCAGAGTAAATAGCAATAATGGTATTGCAGCATCACCCAACAAATCAAGCATTTGAGTCATTGGATTCCATAATTTTAAATCTATCAAGTTAACTAATAAACCTAGCAAGGTTGCAATTAATATGGGTGATTTGAATATAGAAATAAAGTTGGTATTTTTTGAAAGAATATAAGCTCCAAAAGTAAAATGTAATATCATTTCAATGGCAAAAAGAACCACTGCAGCGCCAAGAGCTATTTCGCCAAAGGCTAACACTGCTATAGGGAGTCCTACATTGCCGGTATTGTTAAACATCATCGGTGGAACGAAAGTTTTAATATTGATATTAAGGGTCTTTGCCACTATCCAGGCAATAATTCCTGAGCCTAAAATCACCATCACTCCAGACAATGCAAGTGCTTGGTAATTTTGTATCTGGAATGACTCATTGGAAAGAACAGAAAACATTAATGCTGGCAAAAAAATGTTCATATTAATACTGTTTGCTGTATCCATCTTTGGCTGATATTTATTGGCGTAATAATAGCCAACTAACACGATAGCAACGACAGGAAAAATAATGCTGAATATTTGATATATCATTTATTTAAAGAAATTATTCAATCACTTTATGAGGTTAGAATTAAAATTATTAGTTCTTTAGGTCCGTGAACACCATAAGCTAAAACTTGTTCAATGTCAGCTGTCTTTGATGGTCCTGAAATCAGCAAAGTATTTGATGGCATATTTATAGACCAATTTTGATTGGATATAATGTGGTCGAAAGTTTCATAGATAGATTCCTCATCAACTAGTGCAATATGAGTATTTGGAACTAAAGACATCAGTCGAGGTTCTTCAGATGTAGGCTGCAATACAACGCTACCAGTTTCAGCAATAGCTCCTATCGTCTTTGTAATGCTTGCATCGATTTCATTAAATAGACTTTCACTAAATGACTCATATGAATTATCGTATCTAACTATTTCTATCTCATCGGTCAGCCTTTGAGAGATCTCATTGGCAATTCCTTCGCCACTAAGAATATTATTTATATTTCTTTTTGGTAGCTCTTCATTAATCCAATTTATTAAATCCTTATTGGGAATAACAAAAACTTCGGCCTTAGATAATCGAAGTTTCTCAGAGAGCATCTGAACCATTTCTGATTTGCTCCAGCCATATTTTGTCATCACAGAAATATCTTCTCTATAGATTGAGTCATGGATCTTACTTTTTAGTCTTTCAAGAATAATGTTTTTACTTTTATTCATTTTTAAATCCAGCCTGGCTTGCTAATTCTTTCAAGCTATTCTTTGAAGGTTTTGGAATAACGCGATATTTGCCCCATCCGCCAATCCTTTTTGGATAGAGAAAGCCAAGTTTTGTAATGGCTTTTGAGAAAAATGAATACATGCTTGGATAGCTATAAATATGTTTCCAAATTTGCCAAAGTGCTGATTCTATTGGCTTTCTTTGGCTTCCAACTCCCTCAATAAATTGAGTCATGTAGTCTCCTTCAACAGTCTCAGAACGCAGTCTATTAATAAGTTTAGGTAAAGGAATTTGAACTGGGCAGACTTCTGCACATGCACCACACATGGTACATAATGAAGTCAAATCACCAAGTTCAGAGATGCCTTTTTGTTGAGGTTCAAGTGTAATTCCAATAGGCCCAGGATAAACAGTACCATATGCATGCCCTCCTAATTGGGTATAGACTGGACAATGATTAATACAGCTTCCACATCGAATACATTTAAGAGTTTCTTGCATTTCGGTATTTTGATGAATTTTTGATCGACCATTGTCAAGTAAGATAACGTGCATTGCCATTGGTCCGTCTTTTTCATCCTGCTTTCTTGGTGAAGAAATCATATTGAAATAGGTCGTTATTTCTTGACCAGTGGCTGATTTAGTAAGAATGTCCAGAAGTGAAGGTAAATCACTTAAGTTTTCAATTACCTTTTCTATCCCTGTTACAGCTATGTGAAGTGGAGGAACAGTCGTACACATTCTACCATTGCCTTCATTTTCAACTAAACATAGA
>CAZEAO010000098.1:0-3628 GCA_964510245.1 uncultured Piscirickettsiaceae bacterium
CAGTCCAGCTTGCATTTCAAGCTGTTGCATGCGGTGATGCTGAAATAGTTATTGCAGGTGGACAAGAGAACATGAGTTTGTCTGGTCACGTTTTGCCTCGCTCAAGAGAAGGCAAAAAAATGGGCCCATGGGAGATGGTTGACACCATGGTTGTTGATGGTTTATGGTGCGCATTTAATGATTATCATATGGGCGTAACCGCTGAAAATATTGCTTCTAAGTTCGATTACACCAGAGAAGATCAAGATCAATTTGCAGCTTCATCTCAACAAAAGGCAGAATCCGCGCAGATTACTGATCTTTTTCGTGATGAAATAACCCCAATTAATATTCCTCAAAGAAGGGGTGATGATGTTGTCTTTGATACGGATGAGTTTCCTAGGCATGGTTCAAGTGAGGATTCACTTTTGAAACTTAGGCCAGCGTTTAAAAAAGACGGAACTGTCACTGCTGGAAATGCATCAGGAATCAACGATGGCGCAGCTGCTGTTATGGTTATGAGCGCTTCCAAAGCAAAAGAGCTTGGGATTAAGCCGATGGCAACAATCGTTTCATATGCAAGTGCTGGAGTTGACCCAAAAATTATGGGTACAGGTCCAATACCTGCAAGTATTAAGTGCTTAGAAAAAGCTGGTTGGAAGGCTTCTGATTTAGATCGTGTTGAGGCGAATGAGGCTTTCGCTGCTCAAGCCATGTCTGTCAATGATTCCCTAGGATTAGATAAGTCCATAGTTAATGTCACCGGGGGTGCTATCGCTCTTGGTCATCCGATAGGCGCTTCAGGTGCTAGAATTTTGGTAACTCTTCTTCATGGAATGGTTCGAGATAAATCCAATAAGGGGCTTGCTACCCTCTGTATAGGAGGTGGAATGGGGGTTGCAATGGCAGTTGAGAGGTTTGAATAAAATCAAAAAAAAGAAACGGTCTATCTAACGCCATTTCTTTTTTTTAATTTAATTTAATTTAATTTAATTGCAAAGACCTTCTATTGTTTTTACGAGTGCAGAGTTAACAGCCCTTGGTCCAGAATCTTTTCTATTTTGATGTCTTCTAGCTCCTGGCATACGGACTCCCTCAATAGAATTGTACTTTTTAAGAAAATCTTCAGTTTGTTCAGTGGTATCTTTCCCAGATAGTATTTTAGGAGACATTGCTAAAATAAATTGACCGCCTTGAACGGGTCCACCATCGCCATTATCGCGTTCTTTTGACTCATATGAAAAAGTCTCACCTACAAGTGGGCCTGATAAAAGTTCAATCATTAGGGCAATTACGGAGCCTTTATGGCCTCCAAACGGCAATAAAACACCTTTGTCAATTTCTGCTGCATCAGTGGTTAATTCTCCTGAAGGAGAAAGTCCAGTTCCAAGCGGAACGGAGTGACCGTCTCGCGCTGCAATTTGAATCTCGCCCTTTGCCATCGAAGCAGTAGCCATATCAAAAACGATTGGATCTTTGCCCGGTCGAGGCCAAGAAAAGGCAATTGGATTAGTTCCATATAAAGCCGTAGTTCCTCCTGATGGAGCTACTGCAGGTGTATATGAAACTGATGTCAAACCAACTAGGCCTTGTTCACTGATTGCTTCAACTTCTGGCCAGAGCGCCGCAAAGTGATGACAACGTTGAATAGCAAGCCCTGCAATTCCAAAAGTATTTGCAGCATCGATTAACTTTTCAAGACCATACTTATGAGCCAGCGGAGCAAATCCATTTTGAGCATCGCACCTAAATATTGTTGGTGTAACCTCTTCAATTTCTGGCTTTGCAGAGCCATCCACTTTATTACTTTGGAGGGCTTTAATGTATCCGGGTATGCGAAATAAACCATGAGAGACTGATCCATCTCTTTCTGCATTTGTTACAGTAGTTGCAACGGCGTCAGCGTTCTCCTCATTCGTACCGTTATTGATTAGCGCTGTTTTAGCAAGATTGAAAATTTCGTCAAGGCTTAGTTCAGTTGTAGTTGAAGTCATTAGATAAATCCTTTTGTTTTAAATCCATTCAGGAAGGTAAATTGCTTAGTATAAGGAATTCAGTAGTTAAGTTACAAAAAAATGATAACATGCCCTAAAAAATAAAGTTTAACTCATATGAAAACCAAAAGATCAATTGAAATTGTCTCTTGTCATGCTGAAGGTGAAGTTGGTAACGTTATTATTGGAGGAGTTGAAGTTCCACCTGGAAAAACTCTTTGGGAACAGGCAAGATGGATTCATGAGGATCAGTCACTTCGTCAGTTTGTTTTAAATGAGCCTAGAGGCGGTGTATTTAAGCATGTCAATCTTTTAGTGCCATCCAAAAGCTCAAAAGCAGTTCAGGGATTTATAGTTATGGAGCCTGAGCATACACCTCCTATGTCAGGCTCAAATTCGATTTGCGTATCAACTGTTCTTCTGAATATGGGAATTGTTCCAATGAACGAACCTACCACTGAATTTATTCTTGAGGCTCCTGGAGGGTTGGTGCCAATAAAAGCTTTCTGTGAAAATGGAAAGGCAAAGAGAATAGAAATACATAATGTAGCGTCATTCGCAGACAAACTTGATGTATATCTAGAGGTCGAAGGCCTAGGAGCATTGAAAGTTGATACTGCTTATGGCGGTGACAGTTTTGTTTTGGTTAATGCAGAAGATCTTGGATTTGAAATCAAGCCTCATGAGGCCAAAGATATATCAAAAATTGGTGCAAAAATTACTGCTGCTGCAAATCAGCAATTAGGGTTTTCTCATCCAGAAAATACAGACTGGAGTCATATATCGTTCTGTGAATTTGCCCTTCCAATATTTACAGAGAAAGGGGTTAAAGTGAATAAGAATGCTGTAGTTATTGATCCTGGGAAACTTGATCGTTCTCCATGTGGTACTGGTTGCTCTGCAAGAATGGCGGTACTTCATGCAAAAGGAGAATTGAAAAAAGGAGATCGAATGATCGGCCGTTCAATTCTTGATTCTAGGTTTGACTGTGAAATAGTTATGGAAACTCGAGTTGGCAATCATAAAGCTATCATCCCATCCATTATGGGGAGGGCATGGATTACTGGTACGCATCGTCTTGAGCTTGATGATGATGACCCTTTCCCTAAAGGGTATCGACTCAGCGACACATGGCCTATAAAACAGTAAATGTTGGGATTTATTTTTTTAGATTTATCCAAGAAATAGTGTAAAAAATTAATTTTATATTTAAAAAAAAATGTAAGGAGCTTCAATGGGAAAAATTCATTGGCTTGGAACTGGACTTTCAGCAATTCCAGGTTTAAAAATGCTGATTGAGAACGGACATTCAGTTGTCGTTTATAACCGAACAGTTGATAAAGCAATTGATGCTTTGTCTGAAGTAAATGGAGACTATCAGGTAGTTCCTTTTTCACTCGATGCAGTTAAGCAATATGCAGTAACAGGAGATATTGTTGTTTCAATGCTTCCTGGTAATTTTCATGTTCCGGTTGCTGAACTTTGCCTTTCACTAGATGCTCACTTCGTATCAAGCTCATATATTTCAGATGAGATGAGAGTTTTGAATGATACTGCAAAAGAGAAAAATTTATGTTTTGTCAACGAAGTTGGGTTAGATCCTGGAATCGATCATAGTATGTCGCACGCCTTGGTTGAGAATTATAAAAACTCAA
>CAZEAO010000099.1:0-3602 GCA_964510245.1 uncultured Piscirickettsiaceae bacterium
ATTCATCGAGCAAACTGTATGTAAATGTTTGATCATCAGCAAGAGTTTCTCCAGTTACTGGATGAGTTGCAGCCAACACAGATGAGGAAGCAAATATCGCCAATAAGAAACCTGTAGCCAAAGATTTTGGCAAATAGTTCATATTTCTCTCCTTAATAATAAAAAACAAAAATCCACCATGTTTTAATGGGGATAAACAGAAGTTTATACTTTTTTAAAGAATATTACTAATGTTTTTGAATAATTAAACTATTTCAAAATCAAACTACATCATAAATTCATCAATTCAACACAAAGCAAATTATTCGAATAAATATAATTTTTTTATCTCTCCTAAGGCTATTGTGAGACTGGCCAAAAATGATAGTAGCTCTTCTCACATCAAAGTTCTCCTTTTCTTTGATTGGCTACTACCACCTTTTTCCCAAATCTCTACCTAATTACTTTTTATTCAATAATCTCTACTGGAGATTTTTCAAAATCAATAATTTTATCTCTGACTTTGATTGGAATAGAGGCTTTTTTGTTGTTGAAATAATCAAACATTACTACTTTGGCATCGCCAATAGCGGCAAGTCGTTGATGTTTGTGACTAACAACAGCATATTTCATAGTAAAGTATTCATTTGCCATGGAATCGACTTTCGCTCCGATAGAAACTCTATCAGGATAAGTTAGAGGATAGATAAATTTACATTGAGTGGAGGCCAGTATTGACGAGATTCTTGTTTCTAGGAAAAGATTGTCAGAATTATTTTTTTCGAAATAAGCAATTCGCGCTTTTTGAAAATATTTGAAATACTCAACATTGTTGACATGCTGAAGAGCATCCATGTCTCCCCATTCAATATCAAGATCAATTACAAAAGAAAAATCTTTTAGAAATTCATTCATTATTGTATTTTAAATACTAATCATTGGGAACTGGAAAAATCTATATGCTTAACACAAAAAAAAGGCTTGCATATTTGCAAACCTTTTTAGTGTATGGTGGGGCGTGAGCGATTCGAACGCTCGACCAGCGGATTAAAAGTCCGATGCTCTACCAACTGAGCTAACGCCCCATATAAAAAACGAGAAATTATACTGAACAAGGGTTCATTAATCAATCGTATATTAGTCTTTATTAACTGCTTCTTTTAACAGCTTTCCAGGCTTAAAAAAAGGCACGAATTTTTCAGCAACTTCGGTCTTTTGACCCGTCTTTGGATTAATACCTATTCTGCCTTTTCTGTATCTTTTTTGAAATCCACCAAAACCTCGAACTTCAACTCCTTTTCCAGAAACAATCGCTGAACTTATTTCCTCTAAAATAATTTCAACTGATTGCTTGGCGTCAGAACGAGTAATTTTTAATTCTTTAGATATAATTTCAATAAGATCTATTTTTTTCATAATTAAAGATGCTACTATGCCAAGGCATAGTAGCTTAAATTTATTTTATTTATCTTTCGCTTCTTTTAAAAGATCGCCTAAAGTTGAGCCAGATGCCTGGGTGGATTGGCTGTTATAGTTGTCCATAGCTGCCTTCTCTTCAACTGAATCTTTCACTTTCATGCTGAGATTAATTTTTCTAGTTCTCTTGTCAATCAATGTAATGGCAACCTCAACCTCTTCACCTTTTTTTAATACTGTTGAAGCATCTTCAACCCTATTTTGAGATATCTCAGAGGCTTTAAGATATCCAGTGACACTTTGAGCTAACTCAATTTCCGCTCCTTTTGCTTCCACTTCTTGGACAGTTCCTTTAACAATAGATCCTTTTAAGTTTGAAGAAGTATATTGTGAAAAATTATCTGATGTCAATTGTTTGATACCTAGTGAAATTCTCTCTTTTTCAGCATCGATATTAAGAATAACTACGTCAAGTTCTTGACCTTTAGAGTAGCTAGAAACTACTTGATCTGCAGATTGCTTTTCCCATGAAATATCTGCCAAATGAATCAATCCATCAATTCCGCCTGGAAGACCCACAAATAAACCAAAATCGGTAATTGATTTAACTTTAACATTAATGGTTTCGCCCTTGTTATGAGATGATTCAAAAGCTTCCCACGGATTCTCTTTTGCTTGTTTCATGCTTAGTGAAATTCTATGTTTTGACTCTTGAACATCAAGAATAACCACATCAACTTCTTGACCAAGTTTTACAAACTTAGAAGGCCTTGCATTTGCGTTTGTCCAATCCATTTCACTTACATGAACCAACCCTTCAACACCCTCTGCGATTCTTATAAATGCACCGTAATCAGTTAGGTTAGAGACGATACCAGAAACCTTCTTACCTATTGGCAGACGTTCTGATATGTTGTCCCAAGGACTAGGTGTTAATTGCTTAAGTCCTAATGAGACCCTCATCTTCTCTTTGTCATAGCTGAGAACTTTGACAGTTATTTTGTCACCAATAGTGAGCTTTTCTGATGGGTGGTTAACTCTCTGCCAAGAAATATCAGTAATGTGAAGTAGTCCATCTACTCCTCCAAGATCAACAAATGCACCGTAATCAGCAAGATTTTTAACGATACCTTCAACCTCTTTACCCGCATCAAGATTTTCAATCAAAGCTTCTCTATCAGCAGAGTTAACTTCTTGCATAACCGCCTTTCTAGAAATAACAATGTTATTTCGAACTTCATCCATCTTAATAACAAGTGCCTCAATTTCTTGCCCCAATAAGAAGTCAAAATCTTTTACAGGCCTTACATCAACTAGGGAACCAGGCAAAAATGCCTTGATAACTCCAATATCAACTGTCATGCCTCCCTTAACAGAGCCTGTAACAATACCTCTCACAACTTCTTTTGAGTGCATTGCAGCTTCAAGCTCTTGCCACATTTTAATGCGTTTGGCTTTTTCGCGTGATAGAAGGGTGTGTCCTAGACCATCGTCAATAGATTCAAGTGCAACTTCAACGACATCACCTTCAGTAATCTCTAGCTCTCCTTTGACATCTTTAAATTCGTTTAATGAAATAAAACCTTCAGACTTTAAACCAACATTAATAATCGCTTTTTCACGATTTATGCTGACTACAGTTCCCATCAATAGGGCACCAGGCTTTACGTTTTGTTGTGTTTCGCTATTCTCAAATAGCTCTGAAAATGATTCTGACATATTATCTCGATGTTGACCGCTAATCGTTAAGCTATTTCGGTTAAAACTTAACTCTTATCGGGTTAATTAAAAAAGGTTTGACCGCTCAAACCCCAACTAGCGCCATCACCCTTGTGACGACTTCATCAACCATTAAATCTGAAGTATCTATGATTAATGCTTCCTTTGAGGGCCTAAGAGGAGAATGTTTACGACTTGCGTCTCTTTCATCTCTTTTCTTAACCTCATCCAAAGTGTGCGAAATGTTACCAGCAATGCCCCTTTCATGCAACTGTTTTAGTCGTCTTTTAGCTCTTTCTTCAACATTTGCAGTTAAAAACACTTTGTAAGGTGCATCTTTAAATACAACCGTACCCATATCTCGTCCATCTGCAACAAGACCTGGCGGCTTTCTAAACTGCTGCTGTCTGATTAATAATGATTCTCTAAGAGCACCAATCATTGCAAAATTTGATGCAAGTTCTGCAGTTTTCTCTGTTCGAAGTTCA
>CAZEAO010000100.1:0-3560 GCA_964510245.1 uncultured Piscirickettsiaceae bacterium
CTGGTATTGCAATTTTTTTTTGGTCTACAGTTGCAAGCGCCTTTAAGCTTTCTTTAAAACATCTAGAGCCTATTCAATTGGTTTTGTATTCGACATTATTTTCTATCAGTGTTTTATTTATAATAGTCCTCTCTCAAAACAAACTTCACTTAATTAAATCCTTTTCAAGAAGCGATTTAATTAAATGTGCTCTTCTTGGGCTTTTGAATCCTTGCCTTTATTACATCATATTATTTAAAGCTTACGATGCTTTGCCGGCTCAGGAGGCTATGGTTATTAACTTTAGCTGGCCAGTCATGCTTGTAATTCTCTCTATTCCAATTCTTAAACAAACTATAGATATTAAGTCATTTTTATCAATCATTGTTTGTTATTTTGGGGTTATTGTGATAGGAACAAATGGGAATATATTTTCAATGCAATTCGAAAACCCTTTTGGTGTTTTGTTGATGTTAATTAGCACAGTTATTTGGTCATTATTTTGGCTTTTTAATACCAAAAATGATAATGACAGCGTAGTGAGTTTATTTCTTATCTTCTTATTCAGTCTTCCATTTATTTTGGCGTTTGTATTCTTAACTAATTCATTTGTAATTCCTTCAATTAAAGGGTTAATGGGTTCGGTCTATATAGGTTTTTTTGAAATGGGAATTAGCTTGGTTTTATGGCAGTTTGCTTTAAAAATTTCAACAACAGTTTCCAGAGTTGCTAGCTTAGTATTTATTACGCCCTTTCTTTCTCTTGTAATTCTTCACTTTGTATTAGGTGAGAGGATACTGATTTCAACTATTATTGGAGTTATTCTGATTTGTATTGGACTCATTTTGCAGAAATACTATGCCAATAAATTGATAGAGGACTCCTAACTGAAGTCAATTTAATTTTCTAGTATATAATCCATACTATTTCAGCTCTGGAGTAACAATGTCTTATCTAACCAAACTCAAAGGCTCGCCTGCACCCATTCCGCCAAGACCACCAATTAAAGAATTAGGGTTTATATCATTAGGTGCTTTTCTGGCGGGTTGTGTCATTGGCTATTTAGCATATTTCACTAAACAGCCAATCATTATGGGTTCCTTTGGTGCTTCAATTTTTGTTTTATTTGTGCTTCCTGAATCTCCATTTGCTCAACCCCGAAATGTAATTTTAGGGCATTTTGTTACTACTCTTATTGGGCTCATTTTCTTTCATTTAGTGGGTTCGGATTGGTGGAGTATGGCTTTAGCATTAGCTTTTGCCATTGTAGCCATGCAGTACTTGCGAGTACCTCATCCTCCAGCAGGATCCAATCCTTTTATTGTTTTTTTGCTTGGCACTCAATGGGATTATTTATGGATGCCTACTCTTATAGGATCGATTCTGATAGTTATAGTAGCTCTTTTTTATAACAATATCTCTTTAGATCGAAGCTATCCTAAATATTGGTAAGCTCTCTAAACTATTCTACAGGCCTTGTTAAAATCTAACCTTGGAGCTCTTTGGTAAAGCTTTGAGTTATCTCCATAGCCAATTCCACAGATAAACAATGCCTTATGTTTGCCATCCGGAAAGAAGTCTTCGTTGATTTTGTCTTTATTAAATCCAAGCATTGGACAGCAATCTAATCCTATTGAGCGAGATGCTATAATAAAGTAGGCTCCTTGGAGTGTAGAGTTAAATTCAGCAGTATTTTTTATTTTTTTTTCTTTTCCTAAATAATTTGCTTTTGCATCATTATAGGGAGAGAGAATTGACAAAGATTCATAGAATTCTGTGTCATAGCTAATTATCACAACGCATGGAGCATTCATAGCTTTGTCAATATTTCCCTTATCTAGTGCCGGCTTCATTAGATTTTTTGCTTTCTCACTTCTTATAAATGTAAATCTTGCCGGACAACAGTTACCAGAAGTTGGAGCAAATTTAAGTAAATTATAGATCTGGTTAATTTGATCATCAGTTATGTCTTTTTTGAGCCAGGCTTTGTGACTTCTTGCTTTATTAAATAGGGTGTCGAGACTTGAATTAGAAAGCATATATATTTCCTTTATAAATAATTAAGATAAATTATAAGTTCTCATAGAATTTGTTTATATTAGTTTTTGAAAGATATAAAATTAGAATATGGAAAATTGTATTTTTTGTTCTATCATTAATGGTGATATACCAGCAGAAATTCTTTATTCAGATGAGAGAGTTCTGGCTTTTAAGGATGTTAATGCACAGGCACCTGAACACTTTCTAGTCATACCTAAAGACCATATTGCAAATGCAAATGATGCAACTGATGAATCACTAATGGGAAGGTTAAGCATTGTTGCTGCTAATATTGCTAAAGAGCGTGGTTTCGCTGAAAAAGGCTATAGGCTAGTAATGAATTGCAATAGCGATGGGGGTCAGACTGTTTCTCATATTCACTTGCATTGTCTTGGTGGTCGTCAGATGACTTGGCCACCTGGTTAATTCTTTTTTGATATAAAAGAATTAATGTTTACTGACTAAGGAGTTCAATTAAAATATTATCCATTCAAAATAATTTTTTGAATTCTGTATTAATTTATTTTTAGGAAAAGGATGAGCCAAAACGGCATTGAGCAACAAAGCGTTGGGGAATATAGTGAGCGCGCTTACCTTGACTACTCAATGTATGTCATTTTGGATCGTGCTCTTCCTTTTGTCGGAGACGGTCTTAAGCCAGTTCAAAGAAGAATCATCTATGCGATGAGTGAACTTGGGCTTAAATCAACTGCTAAATTTAAAAAATCTGCTAGAACAGTTGGAGATGTATTAGGCAAGTTTCATCCTCATGGAGATAGTGCTTGTTATGAGGCAATGGTTTTGATGGCACAACCCTTTTCCTATCGTTACCCATTTATTGATGGGCAGGGCAACTGGGGTGCTCCGGATGATCCAAAGTCATTTGCTGCAATGCGATATACAGAATCGAAATTATCTCCCTATGCTGACTTACTTTTAGGTGAAATAAACCAAGATACCGTAGATTGGATAGATAATTTTGATGGAACAATCAAAGAGCCTCAACAATTGCCAGCACAAGTGCCTAATCTTTTGCTTAATGGGGCTTCAGGAATTGCAGTTGGTATGGCAACTGATATGCCACCGCATAACTTGATTGAGCTAATAACTGCATGTATTCAGCTTCTAGAGAGGCCCTCAACTGATTTAGAAAGTTTATTGAAAATTTTACCGGCGCCTGACTACCCTACAAATGCCTTGATTGTTAGCTCAAAAGAAGAGCTATATCAAATGTATGAAACTGGAAATGGTTCCGTCAAAATGCGTGCAAGTTACATTAAAGAGGAGGGAGAAATTATCATCGACGCGCTTCCATATCAAACCTCTGGTGCAAAAGTCATTGCTCAAATTGCAACTCAGATGCGAAATAAAAAGCTGCCACTTGTGGACGACCTTAGAGACGAGTCAGATCATGAAAATCCAACCCGAATAGTGATCGTTCCTAGATCCAATAGAGTAGATTGTAATCAATTAATGTTGCATTTATTTGCAACAACGGATCTTGAGAAAAATTATCGCGTCAATATGAATGTCATTGGGCT
>CAZEAO010000101.1:0-3556 GCA_964510245.1 uncultured Piscirickettsiaceae bacterium
GTTTAGCGGAAAATTTTGTTTCTAAATGACCTACTATTTTACTAACTTTTTCAGCGATCCGTTCATCAGTTAGAGTCGATTCTATAGACTGGTAAGTTAGATTTAAAGCCATACTCTTTTTTCCTTCCTCGATATGCTCTCCTTCATAGACATCAAACAAATTAACATCAATTAAATCATTTTGTTTTAATGATTTAATTGAATGAATAAGTTCATCAGAAGATAACTCCTTTGATACCACGACCGCGATATCTCTTTGTGAAGCCTGAAACGATGAAAAAGACTCATAGCTTGGTGTTTCACCCTGCTCAATTTCTGACTGAGTGAGCTCAAAAAGAAACGAATTTGGCATCGATAGATTCTTTTGAAGCTTGGGTGATAGAGCTCCTACCCAACCAATTTTTTTTTCACCTTTCATAATCTTTGCTGTCTGTCCCATCTGAAGAGCTGGATGCTCAGCCACTTCAAATGAGTAATCTTTATTGCTTTGAGATAAAAGTGCTTCGACGTCAGATTTAACGTCAAAAAAGTCGACCTCTTGATCGCTACCTCCCCACTGAGAGTCATAACGATTGCCTGATATAAGTCCGCCAATTTTTTGCACCTGATCTTCTACCTCAGTCCCAGAAAAACAAAGACCCACCTCAAAGAATCGAGAGTTTTGGTGCCCCCTCCTAATGTTTGATTGGGCAGACTGAATCAATCCTGGCCATAGACTTGATCGCATCACCGACATATCGTCAGATATTGGGTTTTGTAGCAAAATTTTCTTTGCTTTTGGGTCCACTAAGTCGTGCATCTCATTTGAGATAAAGCTGTAAGTAATTACCTCCTGATAACCTCTATTGACGAGCGCACTTGAGAGATCATTAGAACTAATTTTGGTTTGAGATACATTCGATATATTGGCATCATTGGAGAGCCTCGTAACTGGAATCTTGTCGTAGCCATAGAGCCTTGCGAGCTCCTCAATAATGTCCGCCGGTATTCGAATATCAAACCTAAAGCTTGGCGGCGTAATAGTCCAAGAATTATCTTTGTTGACTTTGAAATCAAATTCGAGAAACTTGAATTTTGACTCTACCCAAGCAGGGTCAAGATTAAATCCGAGAATCTTTGAGATTTTCTCAATAGATATATCAATCGGCTCTAGCTTTGGAAGTGACTTTGAATCAAGCGTTTCATTGATTTTTGATGCCCTACCTCCACAAATCTCTAAAACCAGCTCAGTCGCTCTCTCCATAGCTTGATGAGTTACATTGAAGTCAACCCCTCTCTCAAATCGAAGAGATGATTCCGTATGGAGTCCGTATGATCTTGCAATTCCAGAAATTTCGACTGGCTCAAAAAAAGCACTCTCAAGCAGAATGTCAGTCGAATTCTCAAGGGTTGAGGTTCCCATTCCACCGATCACTCCAGCCATAGCTATTGCAGATTTCTCATCAGCAATGACGAGTGTTTCTTCTGATAGCTTAACGTTCTGACCATTTAAGAGTTCAAGCTCTTCATTTTTTTTCGCTGATCTGACATTGATACTGCCATTAATTTTAGATAAATCAAAGGCGTGCATCGGCTGACCGAGCTCCAAAAGAACGTAATTCGTAATATCAACGATTGGTGAGTGGAGTTGCTGAGAGGCGTACAATAATTTTTGTGCCATCCATTCAGGAGTAGAAGCGCGGTTATCAACCCCCTCGATAACTCTTGTTAGATAACGAGGGCACTCATTAGGGTTACTGACACTAGACTTGAACGATTTGCTGCCTTTCTGCTTAGCCTTATAATTGAGCGCTGGCAGAGTCAGGTCATAGTTAACACAAACCTCTCTTGCAACACCTAGAACACTGAAACAGTCGCCCCTGTTAGGGGTAATATCAAGCTCAATGATTTGATCATCAAGATTAAGAACGTTTCGAACGTTGTCACCAATTTTAGCTTTTGAGTCTAGCTCAATGATTCCCTCGTGACTGTCCGATATGCCTATTTCAGATTCTGAGCAGAGCATTCCATTTGACTCAACACCTCTGAGTTTTGTGCGTTTAATTTTCATCTTATTCGGTAACACCGAGCCGACTGTCGCAACGGCAACCTTTAAGTCCTTTCTGACATTCGGAGCACCGCAAATAATTTCTAGATTGGAGCCACTACCAATGTCAACCTCGCAAAGGCTTAGTTTGTCCGCATTCGGATGCTTTCCGCAGTTTACAACGTGGCCCACCACAAGGCCTTCAAATGGAGGGGCTACAGGAGCAATTCGGTCCACCTCTAATCCGGCCATAGTCAATTTTTCTGAGAGCTCAATATCGCTCACATCTGGACTAATCCATTCTCTTAACCAACTAGTAGAAATATTCATAATTAATACCCTTGCACTAGAATTGATTTAAAAAACGAACATCATTTTCAAAAAACAATCTGAGATCGTTGACGCTATATCTCAACATTGCGAGTCTCTCCACTCCCATCCCGAAAGCGAGACCAGAGTAATCATCCGAATCAATGTTAACCGCATTCAATACATTTGGATGGACAACGCCACAACCTAAAACCTCTAGCCAGCCTGACTTTTTACAAACGCGACACCCGTCTCCGCTACATATGACGCATTCAATATCAGCCTCAGCTGAAGGCTCCGTAAATGGAAAGTATGATGGGCGAAATCTAACCTTAAGGTCATCCTTTTCAAAGTAGGACCTAAGGAAGTCAATCAGAAGACCTTTAAGTTGAGAGAAAGAAGCCTCCTTGTCAACTATGAGACCTTCAACTTGATGAAACATAGGTGTATGTGTCACATCAGAGTCGCAGCGGTAAACCTTTCCAGGAACGATAACCCTAACTGGAGGCTTTTGCATCTCTAAAGTTCGAATCTGAACAGGAGAAGTATGAGTCCTTAAAACCGTATTTGAATCAAAATAGAATGTATCGTGCATTGCCCTTGCAGGGTGATGCTCTGGAATATTGAGCGCACTAAAGTTATGAAAATCATCCTCAATTTCTGGACCAATTTCTATCTCAAATCCGGCTTTGGTAAATATGTCTTCGATATGCCTCAGAGTTTGAGTGATGGGGTGAAGTGTCCCTCTCTCAGAGTTCCTTCCCGGAAGAGTGACATCAACTTTCTCATCAAGAAGTCTCTGGTTGAGTTCAATGTCCTCGAGCTCCTCTTTGCGAGCTTCGATTAGTTTTTGAATTTGAACTTTGGCTTCATTGATCGCCTCACCCATCGCAGGTCGCTCTTCTTTAGAGAGCTTGCCTAGACCTTTAAGAAGGTCGGTGAGTTCGCCCTTCTTACCCAAATATTGGACTCTTGAGCCGTCAAGAGCCTTTAAATCCATAGCACTAGCTATGGCTTTGGTGGCTTCGGTGATAATCTTGTTAATCAAAATGCCTACTTTTTTTTATTTAAAAGACTGCAACATATGTTACAGTCTTTTAGTAAGAATTTTCTACTGTGATAACCCAGCTTTTGCTTGTTCTGCAATTTTAGCAAAGGCCTCTTTGTCAAAGATGGCAATATCTGAGAGAACTTTACGATCAATCTCAACACCAGCCTTGT
>CAZEAO010000102.1:0-3521 GCA_964510245.1 uncultured Piscirickettsiaceae bacterium
ATCTTGGCTGAAAAAGAAGGGATTTAACAGATTGATAGTTTGTAGCAATCTTTCTTAATGATTCTTCACCCAAATCATTGCTAATTACTCCGGACTCAATTTCGTCTACCTTTTCAGCATACATACGCTTAAGAGTATTCGTAGTAGCTAAAATTTCATAAACTGTTGGAGCATTCTTATCTTTCCAATCTTCGGGTAGCAATGGTGGATAATTTGGATCAAAGTCAATTAATTTTTCATCCTTAAATTGTTTCTTCATTTTGTTAATGAAATAAATAATTGTGGAAGCCTTTCTGGAAGTTTCTGAAGATTATCAATCACCATAAATCGGTTTTTTCCAAAAATTCTTGATACATACTGATCAGCATAAGGATCTAGGCTAATACAAAAGGTTACTATTCCATGACTCCTTAGCTCTTCTACAGCTTTTTTTGCATCTAAACGAAGATGTTGGGGATCATCCACATCAATATCAGCAGGCTCTCCATCAGTTAGCACTAATAAAATTTTCTTTGGTGATGATTGGGTCAATAAATCTATTCCAGCATGACGTATAGCTGTTCCCATCCGTGTTGACAATCCGCCTTTGATTCCAGCAAGCCTACCCTTAACCTCATCATTAAAACTATAATGAAAAGGCTTAAAGCGATAGTACTGCACGTCGTGTCTTGAGTCTGACGCGAATCCACAAATCGTTAAATTATCTCCGATCTTATCAATAGCCCATGAAAGAAGTGAGGTAGCCTCTTTCATCAATTCTAGGATAGTTTTGTCGCTACCAACAACCATATCATTTGTTGATTCAGATAAATCCATAAGAAGGTTAACTGATACATCTCGCATATGCTGAACTTTTTTAATATATATCCTGTCTGAGGGTGTATTTCCTGACCTAATATCAGATAGTGCAGTTACGCATGAATCTATATCAAGTTCACTACCCTCTTGCTGTTTTTTCAACTTTACAAGTCCTTGTGGCTGTAATTGGTCAATTGCATTTTTTAGTTGATTCGCTATAGGTTTATGCTCTTTCAAGATCTTATTAATACTTTCAAAATCGCCTTTTCTCAATCTTCTTTCATATAAGGTAGCCCAATTTGGACGGTAAAGTTGCAATTGATAATCCCATTCATTGTAGTGAAAAGGCTCACTTACAGGCTCTTTACCTTCAATTTCATTAAGACTGACGCCATCTAATTCATCGGGAAAATATTCAGTTTCGAGAGTCCAGATTTCTTGAGCATCATCGCCGGCAGTTTCAACATCTAACTCGTTAAACATTTCCATAATGTTTGCTTTGCGTCGAACCTGCCTTTGACTTGCTGGAACATAGTCATTACCTTCAGAAATCCAATCAAGCTCTTCATACTCCCAAATGTATCGATTATCATCTCTATATGAAATAGGTGCTGCTACTAGAGCAGAAGCACTGATTTTTACATCTGTTTCAGATTTAATAAGTTCATAGTATTGCAACCCTAGATCAAAACTCATTTCAGATGAATCACCAGACTCAATCATCTTTTCCTTGAATAATTCTAAAAACTTTAAATTGAACGACTGTTTCGGATTATATTTTGAGTCAAGTGCTGCTCTAGATAAATCCACAAGATCAGATATAAATGGATTTAAATCCTTGAGGTCTTCATCCTCTGGATGAAGTGCAATCCATATCTTCTTCATTCCTGGAAACTTTTTTATTGTATTCAGCTCAATTCTTAAGTCCTCAATAAGTGAAACGCAAGCAACCTGTAGAGGATTTAAAGTGTCGCCTTTAAAAGCAGACTTGGTCTCTATAATATGAGCCGCAGCA
Source organism: uncultured Piscirickettsiaceae bacterium (assembly GCA_964510245.1). GTDB lineage: Bacteria > Pseudomonadota > Gammaproteobacteria > PS1 > Pseudothioglobaceae > Pseudothioglobus. Next base: position 1,814 of record CAZEAO010000102.1, read on the forward strand.
TGAGAGCAAACTGCTCTATAGCAATCAATACCTGAAACAACTTTTCCAGAAGCATGTGTGTAATCATCATACGCATCGGGAATGTGCATTACACCAAATTCAATGTATGGTTTGAGTCCTTTTTTTGTTTCATAATCTCCAGAAGTTGGACGTAGAAAAAAATCTCGATTATAAAAAGCCCGAAGATAGAACTGAAGTTTTCTTTGATTATCAATAAACAAAGTACCCCTTCTCTCCTGTTCAAGGATTTGAATTGATTCAGCACTATTAAGCTCGAAATAAGCAATTTGCGCCTTAAAATCACGATTAAAGGTTTCAGCACCATACAAAACCCAACGCCTTAAACCACCAAGAGTAAGCTTGCTAGTTAATTGGTCAATATTATTTAGCATTGGCCTCATTCCTCTAGGAGCAAGAGCAATCATTCTCTCCATTAAGCGAAGGTAGCCTTTCATTAGGTCAAAATCACTCATTCTTCTTGCTACATTAGGAAGACTAGAGATCATTAGAACCAAGACAGAGGCTGAAGTCTGAGAAGCCATTTTCATTATTGAGAAGACAATTTCTCCGATTATGGACTCGCCTACTTCTTTCACAACCATTGGCGTTTCCTCTAGAAAAGAAATCACCATATCCTCACCTTTACCCATAGCATGAAGAGCACCAGCACCATCAAGGTAAACCTTTAGACCATTAGGAGTCATAACTTTTGAAGCCTCAATGAAGCTTCCAGTTAATGCATCATGAAGTATGTCGGACGGATTCCGAAATTTACTCTCAAAGTCGGAAAGTTGAATAGAGCTCATTGCAAGTATTACTCAAAAAATGTATCTATTGCTGCATTCAAAGTATCCACAATATCCAAGTCATCAGTAATTGGATTGACCATGGCAATTTTACAAGCTGACTTCTCATTAACCTTATTTGCAATGAGTTGACCAGCGTAAACACAAAGCCTAGTAGAAATTCCCTCATCTAACCCATGGCCTACAAGGTTTCTGGCCCTTTGAGCAATCTGAACCAACTTGAGTGCTGTTTCTTTACCAATGCCAGACTCCTTACTAATAATATGAGCTTCAGTTTTCTCATCTGGGTATTGAAAATTAAATCCACAAAATCTCTGTTTAGTCGATTGTTTTAGGTCTTTCATCAGATTTTGATAACCTGGGTTATATGAAATTACCAACTGAAAATCAGGATGCGCATCAATTAACTCGCCCTTCTTATCAAGAGGAAGAGTTCTACGGTAATCAGTTAAAGGATGAATCACAACAGTAGTGTCTTGTCTTGCCTCAACTACCTCATCCAAATAACAAATTCCACCATATCGTGCTGCCATTGCCAGTGGACCGTCTTGCCAAATTGTTCCCTCTTTATCAAGCAAAAAACGTCCGACCAAGTCGCTTGCAGACATGTCTTCGTTACACGCAACAGTTATTAATGGCTTGTCTAATTTATAGGCCATGTACTCAACAAATCGAGATTTTCCACAACCTGTTGGCCCTTTTAACATGACTGGCATACGATTCATGTAGGCAGCTGTATACATCTCGATTTCATCTTCTTGTGGCTGATAGAATGGCTCTTCAGCAATTTTATATTGATCTAATTCATTCATTTTTTTGTTCCTTTCGAAAAAAAAACCCCTGCTTTAAGACAGGGGTTTATCCAATCAAGCTAACATGATTTTACTTGATTATTTAAATCC
>CAZEAO010000103.1:0-3491 GCA_964510245.1 uncultured Piscirickettsiaceae bacterium
ACCAAGGTTATAATGCGCCTTAGCATAATCAGGCTTAATCTCTATCGCTTTTTCATAACATTTAACGGCAGAGCCTAATTGACCTAAACCCGCATAACAAGCACCAGTTATATTATGAAGTAATGAGTCTTCAGGAAAGCTTTTAGTAAGTGTTTTAACTTTATCCAATGCTTCTTGCAGCTGATTATTTGAGAAAAGAGCAATAATGGAGTCAATTTCTGATTGTGGTGGTTTTAATAATGCCATTTTTAGTTTTTATTGATAGCTTAAACCTTTTATGAGAGGTTGTAAATATGGTTCATATTTTCTCCAAGCTTCGGAGCTTCCTTGGTACATTTTTCGCCTAACCTGCATAGAACTAGTTGTTTTAACAGCGGTCTTATTTGCATGAAAATATAAACAATTTTCATCCCAGTCAAGTTCGCAATACTTGAGTATTTTTTTTGTTTCTTCCTCTTGAGAAATTGTTAGGTCTTCATAACAAATATCAAGTATCTTTTTAGGAAAAAGTTTTTTCCAGAAATCCATTAGCTCTTTGTATAAACCAAAATAAATAGCTATGTCTTCTTGGTTAAAAGAATAAGCATTTCCTCTAAACTCATACTTATATATTGACCAACAAGTAGCCATAGGGTCTCTATTCATATGAATAACTTTTGCTTCAGGAAATGAAGATAAAATAAACCCCAAATAACGAAAATTTAAAGGCATTTTATCAACAATAATATTTTCATGAATGTTGGGAATAGGAAGCAACCCTAGATACTGTTCGCGAATTGACAATAAGTCATTTTTTGAAAAATATTTATTATTTTCTTCGTTATAACCCTTAAGAAGCGGAGTAACAAATTTATTTATATGATTTAACTCTCCAGCTCCATAAACAGAACCATGGCTATCAAGAATTTGATGAACTAGAGATGTTCCAGAGCGAGGCATACCTACAATGAAAATTGGCCTTTTTGAGCTTGATTTAGTTTCAGATATATCAAGAATCTCAGGGGGATATTTGAATGTTTGTTTAATTCTAGAAAATAGTTTTCGGTCTTTATCAATCGTATAATTCAGTTCTTTTTTTCTTAAACTATTTGCCTCATTCAAAAACTTAAATTGTTCTTCATGATTTTCAAGGTCTTCATAGACTTTTGATAAGGCAAAGTTAAGTCCAATGAGGTCAATTGAATTAATATTGTCACTTTCAAGTGCTAGTTTAATTTGATCAATCTGAGGATCATTTGTTTTGTACTTCTTGACACGACTCAAATGATAATATGCATGTCCCCAATTAGGATTTAAACTCAAGGCTTTTTCTATATTCTCAATAAAATCCTCTTTTTTTCCAAGATCTTTATAAACTAGAGCAAGATTAAAATAGGCTTTTTCATAATTTGAATTATAAGTTATGGCTTTTTTATAATTCTCAATTGCCTTATCAACTTTACCGCATTCATTATAAGCGTTTCCTAAATTATTAAATGCTTCGGCAAAATCATGTTTGTAAGCAACAGCCCACTCCAAACTTTCAATTGCAAAGTCGATATGACCAAGCTCAAGTAAAGCGTTTCCTAGATTGTTATGAGCATCATAATAATTGGGCTGAATGGTAATTGCCTTTTTATAGCTTTCTACTGCCTCTTCTTTTTGATCTAAATCACTGAGAACAGCTCCCAGATTAAAATATGCTTCAGCATAGCTTGGCTCTATTGAAACTGCAATGCGAAACATCTTAACAGCTCCTTCTAATTGTCCTGTTTCCTTATAGCATGCACCAATAAGATTAAATAGTAAGGGCTGATTAGGGTATTTTTCATTCAAAACTTTTATTTGTTTGATGGCATCTTCAACATTACCTTTTGAGTAAAGACCATAAACAAACTCAACCTCTTTTTTAGGAATTGAGGCCTGTATATTTTTCATTAATAATTTCCAATATTAAGATAAAAAATTTGCTATAGGATAGGGGAATATTTTAGTATACTTTACCTATTATAGTTACAGAAAAAATACCTTAAACAAATGTCAATAAAGACCGAACGACTTATATCTCGAGCAAAAAAATTAATTAAAAAAGGAGAAGTTGAAGAAGCAAAAGAAATTTATTCAAATATTCTCAAATCCTTCCCTAATAATCAAGAAGCAAAGAAAGGTATCAAGCTTCTTCAGCAAGGAAAAGAAATACATCCAACCCAAGCGCATCTGGATGAAGTGATGGGCTTATACTCTTCGGGTCAAATGAAAGAAGCCTTATCGAGTGTTCAAATACTAATCGAAAGTTTCCCAAATGAGCCACTACTTTATAATATTTGTGGCGCATGTTACACTGAAATTGGTCAAATTGAATCAGCAATATCTAATTTTAAAAAAGCTGTAGCTCTCAAAGCAGATTATGCAGAGGCTCATTATAATATTGGAGTTGCATACCAAAAAATAGATCAATTTGATGATGCTCATGAATCTTACAATCAAGCAATAAACTCAATACATGCATATCCCACTGCTCATAATAATCTTGGTGTAGTTTTCCTTAATAAAGGCCAAATTGACGATGCTTTAAAGAGCTTTGAATGGGCAATTGCCTATAGCCCCAATTATGCTGAAGCCTATAATAATCTTGGCAAAGCACTTCAAGAACTAAAACAATATGAAAATGCAAAGCTTCAATTTGAAAAAGCGATATCTCTATTTCCAGAATACGCCCAAGCATATAATAATTTGGGAGTTATAAGTGAAATAATTAACCTGCCTGAAGATGCACTAAGATATTATGAAAAGGCCGTTGCAATTAATCCAGAATTTGCTGAAGCATTTAGAAATTTAAGCAAAATCAAGACTTATTCAGACAAAGATAAACAGATTTCTCAAATGCATTCACTTTACTCCAAACCTGACCTGAACTTGTCTGATAAGGTAAAGATAAGTTTTGCTTTGGCCAAAGTTAACCAAGACTTAGATAATCAAAAAGATTTTTTTAAGTATTTAAATGAAGGCAATCGTCTAAGAAAACAGGAAATAAATTACTCTTTCGAAGAGAGCAATAACTTTCATTCCATCATTACTAATTTGTTTGGCTTTGATCAACCAATATTAAAAAAATCATCCAAGAAAGCTTCAGATATAAAGCCTATATTTATTGTTGGAATGCCTCGTTCTGGAACAAGTCTAGTTGAGCAAATAATTTCAAGCCATAAAGACGTTCATGGGGCAGGTGAACTACCATATTTTAGGAACATTCTCAATCCTATTCTAGATAATCATTTAAATGAAAATAGGAAATCTTTTCGTAAGAAAGATTTTTTGTCTATCCGTCAAGAATATCTTAATTCTCTTGCTAAACTTAAAACTGAAGAAAAAATAATTACTGATAAGATGCCGATGAATGTTAGATTATTAGGATTTATATTATCAGCCATACCTGAAGCTAAAATTGTTCATCTAAAAAGAGATCCTATGGCAACTTGCTGGTCAAACTATAACCACTATTTTACTGAAGG
>CAZEAO010000104.1:0-3459 GCA_964510245.1 uncultured Piscirickettsiaceae bacterium
TCTATTTCTGTCAGCTTCGGTTTGAAAGCCTGGCATATTTCTTCGATGTTTTTCTTCATTTTCTTTGAAAGTCCAGAACATTTCGTCACGTTTCAGAAGATTAGGCTGGAGAGACTGAGGCCACTCTGATACTTTAGGTTTATGATAAGACCTTATCCGCTTAATACCAAGAGCTGGGGATTTTGAATTTAGTTGATTGGTTGCCCATAATTTTATGTTTTGCGGGATAGGGGTATCGGGCAAGAACATTAAACCTAGCTTTTGAGCAATTCTGAAATGTTCGTTCATATAAAAAAAGTATATCAATACGAGCTATTTAAGTCAAAAATAATTAAGAAAATTTTCCAATTAAAACTTCATTACCTGAGGCAGGTTTTTGAGGAATATTCAAGGCCAGAATCAGCGAGACAAATGCCATCCCTGAGCCAGCTAAAAAAACCAGCGAAGGAGAGTACAGCCAAACCACTCCAAAGACAACTGGAATAAAGACCGCAGCAGCATGATTCATTGTAAATGTCACACCAGAACTTGAGGCTATATCTGCAGGATCAGCTATCTTCTGAAAATAAGTTTTTAGTGCGATTGCTATTGAGAAAAATAGGTGATCTACGATGTATAAGAAAACTGCAAAATAGGTGCTCTCTACAAAGGCATATCCAGCAAAAATTAGACATAATCCAATGTACTCAAAGATGAGGGATTTTCTCTCTCCAAATCTTTGGATGAGTCTTCCAATTTTAGGGGCAAAAATAACATTAATGACAGCATTAGCAATTAATAAAAGTGAGATTTCAGCAACCGTAAATTCAAACTTTTCAACCATTAAAAAGCCCGCAAAAACTACGAATATTTGTCTTCTTGCGCCACTCATAAATTGAAGTGCATAGAAAAGCCAGTAGCGCTTTCTTAGAATAATTTTTTTGGTTTGAGTAACTTTCTCAGGGAACAGTGGAAAATTTTTCCAGCAAAACAAGACAATAAATATTGCTATTCCACCACCCAATGTGTAAAGCAATAAATAACTCAGTTGAAATTGTTGAAAGAGAACCCAAACAAAGCTAAATGCAATGATTGAAGCAGCAGAGCGCGTTGCTATAACTCTGCCTAAAAACTCTGCAGTTTTGTCTTTATCAATCCACTGAAGGGTTAATGAGCCGTTGATGGTCTCAAAATAGTGAAACCCAATCGACATGATGATTGTTGCTAGGTAAAAGGTCATATTCGTTTCAACAAAACCGGTTAAAACGATTCCAGCTCCAAGCATGGCAAGTGAAATGTAAGCCAGCTTTTGTTCTTTGACAAATGCTAAGACAAAGATTACAGTGAACGCAAGAAAGCCTGGAATCTCTCTAAGGCTTTGAAGAATGCCCATTTCAGCGCCAGTAAAGTCAATCTCTTCAATAGCAAAGTTGTTCAGCAGATTAAGCCACACAGCCCAGCTGATTGCTGAGCCAATAGTCATCAATAGAATTAGAAACTCAGGTGATTTGCGTGAGATTTTCATAGCGCCTAATATACTTTAAAGTAGCCATCTAAAAGTTATTTAAAGTCTTAATTTTGGTAATGATAAGGAGTCTATCAAGGTAAAATTGGATTTTTTGTTTTTATCATGAGTTATGCTGAATGTAACACTGCCTGATGGCACAATTAAATCATATGAGCAGTCTCTCACTGTGGCTGAGGTTGCAGCATCTATTGGTTCGGGTCTCGCAAAGGCAGCCATTGCTGGAGAGGTCGATGGTCAGCTGGTTGACACCTCTTTCTTGATTGAAAATGATTCTGAAGTGTCCATCATTACCAGTAAGGATGAAAAGGCGCTTGAGGTGATTCGTCATTCGACTGCACATCTCTTGGCGCAAGCGACTCAGCAAATCTATCCTAAAGCTCAGGTTACCATTGGACCTGTGATTGATAATGGCTTTTATTATGACTTTGCCTATAAGGATGGTTTTTCCGAGCAGGATTTAGCAAAGATAGAAAAAAAGATGAACGCCATTGTGAAACAAAACCTTCCCATTGAGAGAATGGAGATGTCCCGGGAAGAGGCAATCGAATTCTTCAAGTCCATGGGTGAGCACTACAAGGCAGAGATTATTGAATCAATTCCAGCAAACGAAATTCTATCCCTATACAAGCAGGGAGACTTTGTGGATCTTTGTAGAGGGCCTCATGTCCCTTCAACGAGTAAACTAAAAGCCTTCAGGCTTATGAAGCTTGCTGGAGCCTATTGGAGGGGTGACTCCAATAACGAGATGCTGCAAAGAGTATACGGTACGGCCTGGGAAAACAAAGAAGATCTAAAGGCACACCTCAACAGACTCGAGGAAGCAGAAAAGAGAGATCACAGAAAGATTGGTAAAGTTCAAAACCTTTTTCACACCCAAGAGGAGGCTCCGGGGATGGTTTTTTGGCATCCAAAAGGATGGACTCTTTATCAAACGATTGTCCAATACATGAGTCAGATTTTTAAAGACAACGGCTATCAAGAGGTACACACGCCTGAAGTGATCGATAGGTCTCTTTGGGAAAAGTCCGGTCACTGGGATAAGTTTGGTGATGCGATGTTTACAACGCACTCAGAAAATAGAGACTATGCAGTTAAACCGATGAACTGCCCGGCTCATGTCCAAATTTATAAGCACGGCCTCAAGTCTTATAGAGACCTTCCGCTTCGAATTGCTGAGTTTGGTTCATGTCACAGGAATGAGCCCTCTGGAACGCTGCATGGAATTATGAGGGTTAGAAACTTTGTTCAGGATGATGCACATATTTTTTGCACAACAGACCAGATTCAGAGTGAGGTTTCATCGTTTATCGATTTAACCTTTAAAGTTTACAAGCATTTTGGTTTTGAAAACATTGATATTAAGCTATCGACTAGGCCAGAAAAGCGAGTCGGATCAGATGAAATGTGGGATCAAGCCGAGGCTTCACTAGCTCAGGCACTTGATGCCAAAGGGATTGATTGGGAGCTTCAAGAGGGAGAGGGTGCTTTCTATGGTCCCAAGGTCGAATTCGTTCTCAAGGATTGTCTTGAGCGTGAATGGCAATGCGGAACGATACAGGCTGACTTCTCAATGCCTGACAGGCTTGAAGCACAATATATTGCTGAGAATGGGTCTAAGCAGACTCCAGTGATGCTTCATAGAGTTATTGTTGGATCAATCGAGCGATTTACTGGGATTTTAATTGAGCATTACGAGGGAGCGTTTCCTTCGTGGCTGGCTCCAATTCAGGCGGTTATTCTTAATATTTCACAAAAACAAGAGGAATATTGTAAGAATGTTGAGATTAATCTAAAAAAACAGGGCCTTAGAGTCATTTCTGACTTGCGAAATGAGAAGATAGGCTTTAAAATACGCGAGCACTCTATGCAACGCTACCCATACATTTTAGTGGTTGGTGATAGAGAGCAAGAAAATAATCAGGTATCTGTTCGTCGGAGGGGCGGAGAGGACT
>CAZEAO010000105.1:0-3440 GCA_964510245.1 uncultured Piscirickettsiaceae bacterium
TATATTACTGGCCAAATTATTAATATCGATGGTGGTAGAACTCTAAACCAGTAAGATTTATTTAAAGGTCAATTTGTGGTATAATTCGTTTGTCGAACATTATTATTTCGACCAACAAGAATTTTTTTACAATTATTTCAAAAAAAAACAAAAAAGAAATATTGTAACGAACTATTTTTTATGGGCTTATTGATGCCGCATATAGAACCTATTTAGAAGTTGATGAATTTTAATAATCAAAACTTTATACCTGCTCAATACTTAAGTATTGAAGCTATTCATGTGCTCAATAGTCCAGATATTACAGGACTTTATAATGAATCACATTCTCATAAATGCTACCCACAAGGAAGAGATCCGGGTGGCCATCGTAAGGAATCAAAAGCTTACCAATCTCGATATAGAAACTAGCCTTAATCGTAAAACTAAGGGCAACATATATAAAGCAAAAATCTCACGCGTTGAGCAATCACTTGAGGCTGCTTTTGTTGATTACGGAAAAGAAAAGCATGGTTTTTTACCATTCAAGGAGGTCTCTCCTTTTTTTGCTGAAGGGATAAATCCCAAAGGCGATAAATTAACGATCAGTGATGTTCTCAAAGAGGGACAAGACATCATCATTCAGGTTGAAAAGGAGGAGAGAGGTAATAAAGGTGCTGCTCTTAGCACCTATATTAATTTGGCTGGTGCCTACATGATTTTGACGCCTAATAACCCAAAAAGCTCTGGTATTTCTAGACAAATTAACGCTTCTGATCGACAAGACCTAAAAAAAATATTGCCTAAACTTGAAGTTCCTAAACATTCAGGTCTAATTATCCGCACTGAAGGTGCAGGTAGAGGGGTTAGTGAGCTTCAATGGGAAGTTGACCATCTAACCCAACTATGGAAATCAATAAAGACAGTAACTAAAAAGGAAGATGGTCCTTTTTTAATCTATCAAGAAAGCGATATTACAGTTAGAGCTCTTAGAGACTATTTGAGAGAGGATACCGATAGTGTAATTATAGATGACTTAGAGACCTTTCAAAAAGCAAGAGATTTTATTAATTTTGTAATGCCACATTACCTAGACAAGATTAAGTTCTTTGACATAACTGATCATTCCCTTTTTGCTCATATGAGTGTTGAATCTCAAGTTAAAAATGTATTTAACAGAGAGGTGCAATTGAAATCGGGTGCAACAATAGTATTTGATTCTACTGAAGCACTTACCGCAATTGACATTAACTCTGCAAGAGCAACTAGAGGGATAAGTATTGAAGATACGGCATTTAAAGCTAATCTTGATGCAGCTGAAGAAATTGCAATTCAGTTACAATTAAGAGATATTGGCGGTCTTATCGTTATTGACTTTATTGATATGGCATCTGATGCAAATAGAGTCGCTATTGAAAAATTAATGGAAAAATCAACCGCAAATGATAGGGCTCGAGTTCAGATAGGAACAATCTCAAGATTTGGTTTGTTAGAATTATCTAGACAAAGACTGATGAGCTCGGTAATAGAGTCTACAGGCAAAACATGTTCAGTATGCAATGGGAGCGGAACAAATCCGACAATACCTTCGTTAGCATTAAGAATTGTTCGTCAATTAGAAGACAATCTTAATTCAAACAAGAATAGTGGAGATATAACCGTTCAATCAAGTGTTGAAGTGATTACCTATTTGCTGAATGAGAAGAGGCCTAGCATTATTGATTTGGAACAGAAGCATGATATTAAGATCATTCTTCTTCCAAACCAATATATGCATTTCCCACATTACACTGTAAACAAACAAAAAAAGGATAAACAATCTTATCACAAGAGCTTTCAAACTATTTCAAGACCTCAGGAAAATCCAAATGTAATTAATTATATTGACAAGCCGCAAATTCCAGCAATTTCGACGAATCAGCCTTCGACAAAAATGCCAGAAAAGAAAGTCTCATTTATGAGTAAATTGACAGAAATTTTCTCATCAGAGAAAAAGACTGTTCAAAAACCAAAAACTGTCAGGCCACAAAGTCGAAATAGAAATAGGAGCCAGAATAGGAATAGGAATAGGAATCAGAATAGGAATTCTCAAGAAAATAATATTAACTCTGATAAACCTGATTTATCAACAAATAAAAATAAAAGTGTAAGTCAAAAAAATAAGAGTAATCAAAATAGAAATAGAAACAGGAATCAAAAGAATATTTCCAATACCAATGAATCTGTTGAGAAAATTGTAGCTGAGACCTTTGAAAATCAGCCTAATGAGGCTGTTATAACAAAGACAGACAAAACTTCTGTAGCTAAGTCTAATGAAGCTGTTGTAGAAAAAACTTCAGAAAAAAAACAAACTAAAAAAGCTTCGAAGAACTCTAAATCAACTCGAAAGCCTGTTAAAAAATCTCCTAAAAAAGCCACCTCGAAAACTGGAGATAAAACTGAAGTTAATAATTCAGAAAAAGGAGTCTCTACTCCTGTCCAAAGTGTAGATGAAAAAGTATCTTAGATTGTATGAATAGATTTGCAGTTATTGGAAATCCAATAAATCATAGCTTATCACCTATGATTCATAGAGAGTTTTCAAAAGAATTTGACATAGAAATTTCTTATGAAAAAATATTATCGCCCATTGATGACTTTGGATTAACTGCTGAAAAATTTATAAAAAGCGGTGGTACTGGGTTCAATATTACACTTCCATTTAAAATTGAGGCTTATGGATTCTCCAGTGAATTAACTCCTAACGCCAAAGCCGCCGGTGCAGTCAACACTATAAAAATTGAAGATGATGTGACATTTGGTGAAAATACTGATGGCGTTGGATTAGTTAAAGATTTAGAGAATAATTTAGATCAAAGTATAGAAAATAAAGAAATTTTAATCATTGGTGCCGGCGGCGCTACTCAAGGGATTTTAAAACCATTACTTGATAAAAAACCTGAAAAAATTTTATTAGCTAATCGAACTCCTAATAAATCTATCAAGCTAGCCAATGATTTTTCAAAATTTGGAAAGGTATGTGGATTTGGCCTTGATCAAATCAAATCGAAGCCAGTCGACATAGTAATCAATGCAACTAGCGCATCAGTAGGCGGAGAAATGCCTAATTTGCCTGTAGGTCTTTGTGAGGGTTCCATTTGTTATGACCTAATGTATGGAATAGAGACCCCGTTTATGAAGTGGGGACTTAGTAATTCAGCTGAAAAAGTGTGTGATGGATTAGGAATGCTGGTTGAACAAGCGGCACTTTCATTTAACTTTTGGCTAGGAAAAACCCCTCAAACAAAGCCTGTCATTAGTCTAATTAGGGAGACAGTCTAGAAATAGTCCATTTCTCATTGCTTAATTCATAGATAAAGCGATCATGAAGTCTATTTTCTCGTCCCTGCCAGAACTCTATACTTTGTGGAACAACTCTGTAACCACCCCAAAAATCAGGCAGTGGAATCTCTCCATCAGAA
>CAZEAO010000106.1:0-3408 GCA_964510245.1 uncultured Piscirickettsiaceae bacterium
CATTTAACATTGACTCTTTTGCATTCTTTGCACAAGGCACAACAGCTGGAACTGGAGCTCAAAACATTATGGCTGCAGAAATTTTAGGTACTGACTTCCAAACAGTATTTAATCTTAATAAAGGATCTATTCCTGCAAGACTAGGCGTTTCAAGAGCCGAGTTTGACACATGTGCTCATGATTCAATGGACGCATTTGTTGCTTCTTCAGCAAGTGGATCTTTAGTTCCAAGTTTTGCACACGGTATGGCAGTATCTTCTGCAGTATCAGGTGCAATCTATGACTCAGCAACAAACTTCTTTAACTCTGACCAGAGTGCACAAGAAGGTGCTGATCAATTAGTTGCTGCGGTTTCTGCAGCAATGTAATGTAAGACCGGTTAATATAAATCTATACAGTTAGTGTTCGTCTCCTTTTCGCTAACTGACAGAGTGTAATAACCAGGGGGCGCCTAAATAAGGCGCCCCATTTTATAAAATTCATAATAAAATTAGTATCACTGTGCTCAATTTCTTAGAAAAAAACTTGCCAAAAATTGTTTTGGCACCAACCACTTTAGCAATGATTGTGTGTATGTATGGTTTCATTGCTTGGACTGCTCTATTATCTCTAACCAAAAGTCGGATGATGCCCCAGTGGGAATTTGTCGGACTCGATCAATATTTTAGGCTATTCAAAAATCCTCGATGGGATGTAGCAGTTGACAACCTATTTGTTTTCCTGATTTTGTTTATCTTAATTGCCCTAGTGCTGGGACTCTTTTTGGCGATTTTTCTTGACCAAAAAATTCGAGCCGAAGGTGCAATCAGAACCATATATTTATACCCAATGGCTATCTCTTTTATTGTCACAGGAACGGCATGGAAGTGGATCCTAAACCCTGGACTAGGAATTGAAAAATTAATGAATGATTGGGGTTTTGTCGGATTTGAATTTAGATGGCTAGTTGAACAGGATATGGCTATTTATACGATTGTAATTGCCGCAATTTGGCAATCCAGTGGCTTTGTAATGGCTCTTTTTTTAGCTGGCTTGAGGGGAGTTGATGACAACTTAACAAAGGCTGCAAAAATTGATGGAGCTTCAACTGTTCGACTTTATTATCACATTATATTGCCATTAATGAGACCCATATTTTTTAGTGCTATCGTTATTCTGACTCATATTGCCATTAAGAGTTTTGATTTAGTGCAAGCATTGACGGGTGGTGGGCCTGGTTATGCTTCAGATTTACCAGCTAATTTTATGTATACATTCTCTTTTAATAGGGCGCAAATCGGAATGGGTGCTGCAAGTGCTATGATTATGCTATTTGGTGTTTTAGCGGTCCTAATTCCTTATCTGTATTCTGAATTGCGCGAGAAAAAATAATGAAAAACTTTAACTTATCAAATATTAATCTAGGGCGAGCTTTTATTTATTTCATTTTGCTTTTTTTTGCATTGATATATTTAGCACCACTTTATGTGATGTTTATAACTTCACTCAAAGATATTGAGGAAATTCGAAGTGGTAATTTAATGGCTCTTCCAATGGATCCTGGTTTGTATGCTTGGAAAAAAGCATGGTCATCAGCATGCACAGGTAGTGAGTGTGAAGGGCTAGCCCCATATTTTTGGAACAGTGTACGTATAGTATTCCCAGCAGTAATCATTTCAACTATTTTGGGTGCATTTAACGGCTATGCTCTTGCTAAATGGAAGTTTAAGGGCAGTGAATTCTTGTTTGGAGCGCTTCTTTTTGGTTGCTTTATACCTTTTCAAGTCATCCTTCTTCCAATGGCAAAGCTATTGGGAAGCCTAGGCCTAGCAAATACTGTTACAGGGCTTGTATTGGTTCACGTTATTTATGGTATCGCTTTTACGACACTCTTTTTTAGAAATTACTATGTTGGCATCCCAACCGAATTGGTTAAGGCTGCTAAGCTTGATGGGGCCAGTTTTTTGAAGATTTTTAGGCATATCTTTATTCCTTTATCTACACCAATTTTTGTGGTCACAATCATATGGCAGTTTACTCAAATTTGGAACGATTTCCTATTTGGAGTAGTCTATTCGGGTTCTGGAACTCAACCAATTACTGTGGCTCTGAACAATCTTGTAAATACATCAGTCGGTGGTAAAGAATACAACGTAGATATGGCAGCAGCAATTATCGCTGCTCTCCCAACGCTAGTAGTTTATGTCATTGCGGGTAAGTATTTTGTTAGAGGTTTAACTGCAGGTGCAGTAAAAGGATAAATAATAAAATCAATAACTATTTGAATTAATTAAAGAATAAAGGATAAAAAATGGGAAGTATTAGTCTTAATGGAATTAATAAATCGTTTGGCACGACTGAAGTGCTTAAAGACATCAATTTAGATATTAAAGATGGCGAATTTTTAATTCTAATTGGCCCATCAGGGTGTGGTAAGTCAACATTAATGAATTTAATTGCGGGTCTTGAAGACTTGACTGGTGGCGAAATAGTTATCGATGGAAAGGATGTTTCTGAAGAATCACCGAAGGATAGAGATATTGCTATGGTTTTTCAATCTTATGCTTTGTATCCTACAATGAATGTGGCTAGAAATATTTGTTTTGGACTCGAAATGAGCAAAATGCCTAAGGATGAGCAAGAGACAATTCTGAAAAAGGTTTCTACTCTATTGCAAATTGATCATTTGCTGGATAGAAAGCCTAGTCAATTATCAGGCGGACAGAGGCAGCGTGTTGCCATGGGTAGGGCCTTAGCGCGCTCACCAAAAGTGTTTCTTTTTGATGAGCCCTTATCAAATCTAGATGCAAAATTAAGAGTTGAAATGCGCACTGAAATAAAAAAATTACATCAGCGCATTGGAACAACTATAGTGTATGTAACACATGATCAAATTGAGGCAATGACTCTTGCAGATAGAATTGCAGTTCTTAAGGACGGTGAATTACAGCAAGTAGGGACTCCTTATGAGATATACAATGACCCAGTCAGTCATTTTGTCGCTGATTTTATGGGCTCTCCTGGAATGAACTTTATTGAGTGTGTTGTTAAAGGCGAAAATTTAATAGTAGAAAGTGGTGGTGAAAAATATGAATTATCCATCCCTTGTACTGATGCTATCAATAATTCTAATTTAAATGTGGTTTTATTAGGTATTAGACCAGAAATGCTTACTGAAATTCAACCATCTGCAGATAAAAATTTATACCTCCATCAAATAAAATTTGATATTGAAGTTTTAGAACCTATGGGCGCTGACACGGTTGCAATAGGGCAATGGAATGAAACTGAAGTGATGGCTAGACTCAGTCCGGAGGCCGGGAATGATGCTGGCAAAGGTTTTGATTTACAGGTTGATACGAGTAAAACTATTCTGTTTGATCCAAATTCAGGTCTTAGAATCAGATAAATATTGATACAATGCCAGTA
>CAZEAO010000107.1:0-3401 GCA_964510245.1 uncultured Piscirickettsiaceae bacterium
CTCAAGGAAGGCTTTTAGATCAAGCACTTAAAGAACTTAAAGCTTCAGAATCTGATAGCCCTGAAGTGATGCAATTTGTTGAATGTATTCGCAATTCAAGAGTGGGCATTATGCGTGGCCCAGCAGATGGGTAAATAATTACTTTTAAGTCATGTCCAGGTCATTTATAAGGTCAAGCAGTATTGTTTCTGCAATGACCTTTATTTCAAGGATTTTAGGGCTAATTAGGGACTTTGTAATTGCAAGGCTATTTGGAGCTAATACCTTAACTGACGCATTTTTAGTTGCATTTAGAATCCCTAACTTTTTTAGACGGTTATTTGCTGAAGGTGCCTTCTCTCAAGCATTCTTACCTATCTTGGCGGATACAAAAGCAAATCAAAGCGATAAAGAGGTTCAACTAGTCATTAACCATATCGCCACAAAACTACTAAGTGTTTTAATGATTATTACCCTAATCTCAGTAATCATAGCACCACTCATCATATTCCTGTTCGCATGGGGATTCTACTTTAAATCTGACTCTACTCAATTTAATTTGGCTTCAGATATGTTAAGGATTACCTTCCCATACTTGCTTTTGATCTCGCTTACTGCATTGTCAGGATCGATTCTAAACACTTATGATAATTTTACTATTCCAGCATTTACACCAGTTCTTCTTAATATTTCAATAATTTTAAGTGCAATTTTTTTATCAAAACAGCTTTCTACGCCCGTAATGGCTTTAGCGTGGGGAGTCTTAATTGGAGGAGTCTCACAACTTGCTTTTCAAATTCCCTTTTTAAGGAAAATCAAAAAATTACCAAAACTACAGTTTGGTTACCACAAATCCATCACCACACTTAGACAAAGGATGTTGCCAGCATTGTTTGGGGTATCGGTTTCTCAGATCAATCTTTTAGTTGATACGATGATTGCCTCAACACTTATTGCTGGTAGCGTGTCTTGGCTTTACTATTCAGATAGATTGCTAGAATTTCCATTAGCACTTATTGGAATAGCACTAGCAACTGTTGCTCTAGCTAAACTTAGCAATTATCACGCACTTAAAGACACTGAAAATTATTTAAAAACAATAAATAAAGCTCTGCTAATCGCTATTATTTTTGGCTTTCCAGCTTGTTTAGGGCTTATGATGCTATCAAAAGAATTAATTATTACTATTTTTCAATATGGAGCGTTTGATGAAACTGCTGCAATCAAAACCTCTTATAGTCTGCAAGCATACGGTTCTGGACTGATGGCGTTTATTGCGATAAAAATTTTTGCATCAATTTTCTTGTCTAGGGGTGACACTAAAACTCCTGTTAAGGCTGGAGTAGTGGCCATGATTTCAAACATTGTTTTAAACTTAATTCTGGTTCAATTTTTTGGTCACATAGGGCTCGCTGCTGCAACCTCTATATCAGCCCTGCTCAACGCTTCGATTCTTTATTTTTATTTGGCTAAACAATCAATCTTTAAGTTTGACATCGCCTTATATAAAATGTTAATTAAAGTCATTTTTGGTGTCATAATAATGTCAGCATATATATTATTATTTGATTCTAATATTGACGCTTATTTTGACTCTTCAATATTTGAAAGATCGATACTACTTCTTAAAACTATAGTTATATCTGCATCACTTTATTTTTTATCACTATATCTATTTGGAGTTAGATTAAAACAACTATGAACACAGTCTATTGTATTAAATTGAACAAAGAGCTTGAAGGTATAGATAAGGCTCCTTATCCTGGAGAGCTTGGAAAAAAAATTTTAAATAATGTCTCGAAAGAGGCATGGCAACAATGGCTTGATTATCAAACAATGTTAATCAATGAAAACAACTTAAATCTTTTTGAAGAGTCTTCACAAAGTTATTTAAAACAACAAATGGAAAATTACTTTTTCTCTGACGAAGATGATGTTGACAAGATAAAAGGATATATTCCTGAGTAACTATAGAAAATTAATGAATTATGGCTAATCTATTTATCATTGCGGCTCCCTCTGGTTGTGGAAAAACATCCTTGGTTAACGCTTTGCTTAATAATTCTGAAAATCTATGTGTATCAGTCTCTCACACTACGAGAAAGGCAAGAAAGGCTGAAATAGATGGAGAAAACTATCATTTTGTTTCAACAGAGACTTTTAAATCGATGATAGAAAATAACAATTTTGTTGAGTATGCTGAAGTTTTTGGGAATATGTACGGCACAGCAAGGAAAAATATTGAGGAAAAACTTGAAAATAATATTGACATAATCTTAGAAATAGATTGGCAAGGAGCCAGACAAGTGAAAAAAAATATGCCAAATGCGGTTAGTATTTTCATATTACCTCCATCAAAAAATGCCCTCCTAGAAAGGCTAACCATTAGAGGCCAAGATGACAAAGACACTATCTTCAAAAGAATGGCAAACTCAGAAAAAGAGATGAGTCACTATCACGAATTTGATTATTTAATTATCAATAATCAATTTGACTCTGCACTAAATGATCTACAAGCTATTTTCAGTGATTATAGAAACAATAATAAAAATTTTGAATTATCACTTGAAAACCAACTATCAAGACATAAATACTTACTTAAAGAATTGATATAAAGCAATTTTTTGGTATAATTTAGGCCTAATTTATCGTACTGAGGAAATTAATGAGTGATTTTGCATTATCGATAAAAAATGTATCTAGAGATCTAGAGGTACAAAAGTACCCCCCTATTCTTACTCCCGAGGAAGAATACGAATTAGCTATTGAGCTCTATGAAAATGGAAGCCTTTCGGCTGCACAAAAACTAGTCATGTCACACATGCGTTTTGTTGCTTTCATTGCTCATGGCTACAAAGGTTATGGACTTGAACAAGCTGATTTAATCCAAGAAGGAACGGTTGGTTTAATGAAAGCAGTTAAACGCTTCAATCCTTATAAAAAAGTTAGATTATCTTCATTCGCTGTTTATTGGATACGTGCAGAGATTCATGAGTATATTTTCAAAAACTGGAAAATTGTTAAGATAGCAACCACTAAAGCCCAGAGAAAGCTTTTCTTTAAGCTCAAGCAAGCAAAGTCAAATATCTTTCAGTCATTGACAAATGAACAAGCAAAAGTAATAGCTAGTGATCTTGGCGTCAAAGAAAAAGATGTCATAGAAATGGAATCGAGACTTCAACTCAATGATGTTGCCTTTGAAGTCAATGATGACGAAGATGCTTATACACCTGAGCATTATGTAGCCGATCCTGGAAAAAACCCTGAGCAACTAGTACTGACTGATAAAAGTCAACAAGACCAGCATAAAAGACTTTATCAAGCTCTTTCTTCCTTAGATCAAAGAAGTATCGAAATTTTACAGTCTAGGTACTTGAAAGAGGAAAAAGAGACCCTACATACTTTAGCAGACAAGTATGGTG
>CAZEAO010000108.1:0-3300 GCA_964510245.1 uncultured Piscirickettsiaceae bacterium
TTCGAAGATTTTGAAACAACTATGAGAACCGCTTTAGATTGGCATGAATAAGGATGTATTTTCGATTTTTTGACTTTTTGATTTGAGAAAAATATAGTTGAAACAGGTTTGGGATTTTTTCAAACTTAAGAAAACATATAGGAAGTTTCTTTGCAGAAATACTGACCTCTTCTTTCCTAATCAAAGAAAAGGAGAATATGTGAAAGTTTTACGTCTTATTTCAATCGTGTTAGTTGCATTTGCAGTTTTAGCAACTGCCTGCGGTAGCGACTCTGATTCGGGTTCATCAGGATCGTCTTCTTCAAGTAGCCAAGGTACAGAGGGTTGCAAAGATTCTGCAGTAACTCCCATAGGAGATCGTAGTCCGGGTCGTGATGTTGCACGTTGTGAACCGGGATACCCTAAACCTCAACCTTTGGCTGAGAAAACAAAGGTATCGGTAGTTACAAAATGGAAAGCAGAGTTTGTTTCTCCAATTCTGACTGGGATTGAATTCGGAGAGTTTGCTGCAGAAAATCTTGAAATCGAATTTGTTGAGCTAGGTTTTAGCGATTCAATAGCCCAGTTGGATAGTTGTGATTTAGATTTTGGTGTGGCTGGTACTGAGGCTGCTTTACATAACGCTATTAATAATGGTGTTGATATAAAAATGATCCTCGGGAACTACTACCCACCAGATGCTGGCGATCTTTCAGTCGATCAAACAGGGTTATGGGCAAGAAGGGATGCGTTTTCTGATCCGGATAACCCAAACATCGGAGACCTTAAGGGGCAAAAGATTGCATCCGCAGTTGGGCTTGGCAGTGTAATTTCTTATCCAATAGGTGCTGCTTTAAGGCCTTCAGGCGTGAGTCTTCTAGATATGACTGTCGAGAAGATCGGATCATCTGACATGGTTTTAGCTTTAGAAAATAATGCAGTTCAGGCAGCATGGCTACTTGATCCGCACTGGGTTGCTGCAGCCAGTAATCCTGACCTTGTATTAGTTGCTACTCAAACTCCTGGTGAAGCATTGGGTGGAATTTATGTGGGACCATGCCTGCGAGATTCTAAACGCGATCGAGATGTCGGTCTTGCTTTTGCAAGGGCTTATATAAGAAGTATCAATACTTATCTTGACGGTGCTTACCAGAGTAATGCTGATGTGGTTGCAGCATTAGTCAATCAGTCTGGTTATCCAGAAGGAGCATTTACTGCTACTGGGGAACTTGTTTTCGATTGGGAAATGAAGGAAGGCACTTCACGTGACGCCCAGAGTTTCTATATTGAATTTGACTCTGTTGATTATTCAGAACCCATTTCTGAGGATCGTGTTTATGATCGGTCTTTATATCTTGATGCTGTTGGAAAAGGCTAAATAGTTAAATGCCGGTGGTTGGGTAGACCCCAATCACCGGCATTTAATTGCTGACGATAGTAATTAGAGAAATTGTTAATAGGTTATTTAACTTGAGAGAACATTCATGCAAAATTGAGGCTATAGAGGTCGAAAAAGTTTTTTCGGCGGACTCTGAAGACGAGGTACATGCATTAGGTCCATTGGATCTTCAAGTTCAGGATGGAGAGTTTGTATGCCTTGTGGGTCCATCGGGATGTGGTAAGTCAACTTTTTTGAGAATTGTTGCTGGTTTATTGAATCCAACAACTGGGCGTGTAGATATAGGAATTAATCCAGAAAATCCGACGCCGATTTCAATGGTTTTTCAAGATTATGGAATTTATCCTTGGAAAACTGTAGAAGGAAATATCCGCTTTGGTTTGGAAATTTCCGGCATCTCTAAATCTAGAACAAAAGAAGTTGCTGGTCACTGGTTGGAGCGGATGGATTTAACGGCTTTTGCTGGTTCATATCCAGACACTCTTTCAGGTGGAATGCGTCAGCGTGTTGCTATAGCAAGAGCTTTGGCGGTTGAACCCGAAATTTTACTTATGGATGAGCCGTTTGCTGCCTTAGACGCTCAGCTACGGCAACTATTGCAAGATGAGCTATTGACTATTTGGCAAAAAGAGCAAAGAACAGTCTTATTTGTCACACACAGTTTGGAAGAAGCAATTGTTCTTGGCGACAGAGTGATAGTTATGAGCTCTAGGCCAGGGAAAATAGTACTTGATCAGAAAGTACCATTTGAGCGACCGCGTTCGCCCGAGCTTAGAGCACAGAGTGATTTCAATGAGTTTAAAAATGAACTTTGGCTCTGCCTCAAGGGTGAAGTTGAACATTATTTGGAACGGGTTAACTCTGGTGAGGGCAAAATCGGGAGTAATGATGAAGGGTGAAGCTCAAACAGATCGTGATTTGTTAAGTAGGGTGCCAACTTTGGCTGATACAAGCCCCAGAAAGTACAACAAGCGTCGACGGTTGATTGAGACTTTTCTTGCGGTTGGAGTTCCAGGATCGCTCATTGCACTTTGGCAGGTGGGTTTTCATTATGAATGGATTGATAATCGTTTCTACGCATCGCCTTGGGAAATAGTTTCTTCTAAGAAACTAAGAGAAGCAGAACTTTGGTCTGAGATATGGACAAGTGTCCAAAGGATGCTTAAAGGGTTTTTTGCAGGGTCGTTTTTAGGTGTTTTGTTAGGTGTTTTGATGGGAGTTTCACGATTACTTAGAGCGGCACTTGACTCATTGTTGACCGCTTTATACACAGTTCCGAAATTAGCTTTAATACCAGTTTTTGTAACTTTGTTTGGTTTCGGAGATTTACCAAGAATAGCTTTAATAGCTGTAACGGTTTTTTTCTTTGTATGGATTTCAACTATGTCAGCCATTATGGGAGTTGAGGATGGCTACAGAGAAGCTGCATTAAGTTTTGGAGCGAATAAATGGCAGATATTTAGACACGTTCTATTTCCAGGTGCGCTGCCGCAAATTTTTGTAGGTTTGAGAATAGCTGCAGGCGTGGCTGTATTGATGCTCATAGGAGTTGAACTCGTCCTAGCTAGTGACGGGCTTGGTGCTCTGATAGAGAAAGGCAGGACACTATTTCTGCCAGAGTTGACATATGTGGGCATAGCTATTTCTGCTCTATTAGGACTCACTTTCACTTATTTGGTAAGGATTTTGGGACGCGTGTTGGTGCCATGGGCACCAGAGGATCAGACACCAAATCAAAATTAGGCATTAAGTCCTGAGGCAAAACGCTTATTTTCTTTAGAGTGGTAAAGTGAATTTAAGTAAAATTTTACTGAGTGTTCTAGCACTTTTTTATATCGTTGCATGCGGAGATGAAGAGAACACAGTTAAAAAAAATCATTCAACCACAACAGTTGCTTCCGTGGAACATGAACATGAACATG
>CAZEAO010000109.1:0-3289 GCA_964510245.1 uncultured Piscirickettsiaceae bacterium
ATCGATTAGACCTGCGTCTACTGCATCAATAAGATCAGAGTTAGGAACAACAGAGCCTCCTGGAAGGACCTCTATCGTAACTCTGCCATCAGTCAAAGCAGCAACGTCTTCTGCAAAATCCCTAACATAGCCAACTTCACTACCAGTAGAGCTTAATACAGATTGTACTTTTAAATGGATATTGTCACCTGCAAATGCGCTTGAACCAAACGCGACAACTACAGCTGCCAATAAACATACTTTACTTTTAAACATAAAAATCTCCTAATTATTTAAACATTAATAGATAAAGACACAATAAAATTATGAATTTAACTAAGCACCAGTATACATCAATTGATATATATCTTTCAATATATTTTAAAAAATATATATGAATTTTTCAATCATAATCAGACTAGTAAAGTTTTTACCTATAATTATATTTCTTATTTTTAATAAATTTCCAAGTCCATATGCTTAAGGAATATGATTACATTATTGTAGGAGCAGGCTCTGCAGGCTGTTTATTAGCAAACAGACTATCAGCTGACTCAAACAACAAGGTTCTATTGATAGAAGCTGGTCGAAGAGATGACAATCTCTGGCTTCATGTTCCAGTGGGTTATTTTAAAACCATGAATAATCCAAAATTTGATTGGATGTATCAAATTGAAAAGGATAAAGGATTAAACAACAGAAGAATCGACTGGCCAAGAGGAAAAGTTCTTGGAGGCTCAAGTGCCCTTAATGGGCTTCTCTATATTCGAGGTGACAAGCACGACTATGACAACTGGGAAAAACTTGGGAATAAGGGATGGTCATATAAAGATGTACTACCTTATTTTAAAAGATTTGAGTGTCAGGAGAACGGTGAGGATGACTACCATGGAGTTAATGGTGAACTCAGTGTTTCTAATTTAAGATTAAGGAGAGAAATAGCTGATCTATTTATAAAAGCGTCTGAAGAGATAGGCATACCATTTAATGCTGATTGCAATGGAGAAAAGCAAGAGGGTGTGGGCTACTTTCAGCAAACGACTCACAAAGGATTTAGAAGAAGCTCTTACCGTTCATTTCTAAATAGAAAAATCAGAGCCCGAAAAAATTTAACCGTCATGACCAACACTCATATTAGCAAAGTCATCTTTGATGACTCTAAAGCAATTGGTATTGAATGCATTCAAAATAAAGGTAAGCCTAATTTAAATATTTTTGCAAATAAAGAGGTTATATTATCGGCAGGTGCAATCAGCTCTCCACAAATTCTGCAACTCTCAGGAATTGGCGATGAAAAACTATTAAGTAAGTTGGGCATTAAAACGCTTCTTAACAACCCTGCAGTTGGGAAAAACCTTCAGGACCACCTTCAGATCAGATTGGTCTACAAAACAAATACAAGAACTTTAAATGATGAACTCAACACTTGGTGGAAAAAAGCTTTGATTGGAATGCAATATATTCTATTTAGAACGGGACCTTTAACTTTAAGTGCAAGTCAGGTTTTTGCTTTTACCAATACATCTTTGAATGGCTCTAGACCGAACATACAATTTCATATGCAACCACTCAGTGCAGATAAGCCTGGTGACGGAGTCCATCCATTTTCTGCATTTACCATGTCGGTTTGTAATCTTAGACCTGAAAGTAGAGGAGAGGTTTCAATTAAATCTACGAACCCAACAGACCTTCCTAAAATAGTCCCGAATTACCTGTCAACAGAATCTGATAGGCAGATTGCGATTGAATCGATAAAGGTTGCTAGAAAAATTGCAAAAGCAAACTCAATAAAAAGTCACATTCTAGATGAGTTTGTTCCTGGTTACTCGTTCACTTCTGATGAAGAATTATTGGAAGTAGCAAAAAATCATAGCCAGAGTATCTATCATCCAGTTGGAACCTGTAAAATGGGTCACGATAAAGATAGTGTTGTTGATGACCAGCTCAAAGTTCACGGAATAAATAACTTGCGGGTGGTTGATGCCTCTATCATGCCTGAGCTAGTATCAGGAAATACAAATGCACCGACAATGATGATTGCAGAAAAGGCTGCAGACATGATTCTAAGTGGGAATAATCCTAGTTTGACTAAATAGTTGCGTTTGTGTATTGTTTAACTTATTTGGTTAAAATTAATGCCCTCCTCTATTAATGATTTTCGTCGGAGCAATCTATTCAGAGCAGCTATCATTGTTCCTATTCTCATTGCATTAATTTTTTCAATATTTAATCTAACAGCGCCAAACGATCCAGAAAAGATTTCTGCTAACTTTAGACTAGGAATAGTGAACCTCGATGCGAGCAAATCGTTCCCGCTAGTTTCAACACAAGCAATTAAAGTAATCTCAAGATCATTGCCCTTTAGAGTTGGCCTGTTTAAGGATTATGAGGTAGCAAAAACAGCACTCTCTAATGGAGAAATTTCTTCGGTTATAATTTTCCCCGAAGATTTTTCTGAGCTAGCTTTAAGTGATAGTAATTTAAGCATTAAGATCATCAATTCAGACCACCTAACAGCCTCAGAAACACAAATCGCTAGCCAGCTACCATCAACATTTCAGATAGGGCTTTCCGCTTTTATTTCAAATCTCCGATTGGCGAAAATGCAAAATAAAGCGCCCAGCTCAGAGATGCCGATTCAGATTCAATCGGAGACTCTGTATCAAGCCAAAAGTCTGGCCTCAATTCCCTCTCCATTTGTGATGAGCTTTATTGCCTGGCTTTCTGCAATGGTTGGGTCAGTGCTTCTTTTTCTTGCAACAAATCAAATGCCGTATCTTAACAGGGCTTATGTAAGAACCGTTATTCCAATAATGATCATGGGTTTATCTAGCCTTGCCTTAGCATTGGTCGTTACTTTCACTACCCTGCAATGGGAAGTATTTTTTATGTCTTGGATGGTTTCTTGGCTAATCACTGTTTGTCTAAGTTGGTTTTTTCTTGGGGTTTTTGCAACCATAGGTCTCTCAGGCCTGTTGGTCATTCTGCCAGTAGTTTTTTATCAACCTGTACTCAGCGGAACAATGATCCCACTGACAGCTGCTCCAGATTGGCTTGAGTTTATTGGTACTCTAGTTCCCTTTGACTCGATTGGAAGAGCGTATCGTTCAGTAATTTTTGAATCTAACGGCGGTCTTCCACTGTTATGGCTCGGCTCGGCTGCATTCATTGGACTACTCCTAAGCTGGGTGTCAGACATTCTTAGAGGAAGAATGAAAAGACACTGGTAAAGCCGAACAATTATCTAATACTCCTTTAAATAACTTCACTTTAACAAAAATTCAAATTCAAATTCAAATTCAAATTCAAA
>CAZEAO010000110.1:0-3226 GCA_964510245.1 uncultured Piscirickettsiaceae bacterium
ACCACTGCTTCCATTTTTTCAATCATGCTGCTGAAAATCCTCCATCTAAAAATATTGTTTGACCAGTTATATATGAGTTTGCATCACTACACAAGAAGACACTAACTCCAAAGATATCTTTTTCTTCGCCATTTCGGCCCATCATTGTTTTATTAGCCAAAGCTAATAATTTATCAGGGTCTTGAAATAATGATTCAGTTAAATTTGTTCTAAAAAACCCTGGAGCAATGGCGTTTACCAGAATACCATCTTTAGAGTAGGCTTGAGCAAGTGCTCGAGTCAGCTGCATAATGCCACCCTTGCTTGCTCCATAGGGAATACTATTATCAAAAGCTCTAAGAGATTGAAGTGAGGCAATATTGATAATTCTACCCCATTTGTTTTTTTTCATAGAGTCAGCAACAAGTTGACTTAAATAAAATGGGGCTGTTAGATTTATATCGATTGTTTTTTGCCAATCATCTAGTGTAAGCTCTTCAGCTGAGATTCTCAGATTAATGCCCGCAGCATTAACTAGAATATCTATTGTTTTTGATTCTTCATAGATTTGAGAAACAATTTTATCAAGAGCGTCGCTTGATGTGACATCGACTTGAACAAACTTTCCACTGGAGCCTTGTTCTTCTAATTCTTTAAGTGTTTCATCTGCATAATCACGACTACTAGCAATCCAAACAAATGCGCCTGCTTTAGCAAGCGCAAGCGCCATCATTTTTCCAAGTCCGCTAGTACCGCCAGTTATCAGAGCAACTTTATTCTCAAGAGAAAAGTCTGATAAGTTCATGCGGCTACTCTAATACAGGCTCACCTAAATCAAAAGATTCATCAGGAAAGTATTTACTTAGTCTGACATCAGAAGCTCTTGCATGACCTTCCATTCCTTCCAATCTTGAAATTCTAGAGGATGCTTGAGCAACCTGACGAGTCGATTCACGATCCATGCGTTGCCATGTTAAAACTTTCAGAAACTTGTGAGCAGATAGACCACCAGAATAACGACCAGCAGCTTTTGTTGGCAGGATATGGTTAGGTCCTGAAGCTTTGTCACCAAAAGTAACTGTTGTTTCCTCACCTAAAAATAGTGAACCATAGCAGGTTAAGTTTTCTAACCACCAATCAAGGTCTTTGCACTGAACTTCTAGGTGCTCTGCTGCATATTCGTCTGAAATTTTAACTACTTCTTCACGAGAATTACAAAGGATGACCTCTCCGTAGTCTCTCCATGCGCAGTGGGCAGCGTCTTGAGCTGTTGGTGGGAGCTTTTCAATATATTCTGGAATTAGGTTCATAACTTTTTCAGCAATTTCTTCTGAAGTTGTAAAAAGCCAACCAGGCGATTCGTGTCCGTGCTCCATCTGCCCAACCAAATCAATTGCAACAACATTTGGATCTGCATCTTCATCTGCAATGACTGCGACTTCAGATGGTCCTGCGAAAACATCAATTCCAACTTCTCCAAAAAGAGTTCTTTTGGCTTCAGCAACAAACTTATTTCCTGGACCAACAATGATGTCAGCCTTCTTTCCAGTGAATAGTCCATAGGCCATGCTAGCAATCGCTTGAACACCTCCCAGCGTCATAACATGATCCGCGCCAGCAGTCTTCATTGCATATAAAACGTATGGGTGAATACTCTTTCCTTTGTATGGCGTTGAGCATGCAATAATGCAAGGAACTCCAGCTGCCTTAGCTGTTGCAATACTCATGTATGCAGAAGCGATATGAGCGTATCTTCCAGTTGGGACATAGCAACCAGCTACATTAACTGGAAGCAATCTTTGGCCCGCTTCAACACCATTATTTTTGGTATGAAACTCTTCGATCGAGTCACGCTGAGCTTTGGCAAAGGTGTAAACCTGTTGACATGCAAAATCAATATCATCCTTAACATGTTGAGGCACATCAGCTGTGATTTCATCAATTTCAGATGCAGACAAAAGAATCTCCCCAGTCCATCCATCCAACTTCTCTGCGTAGTCTCTTACGGCTTGCTCACCGTTCTGGTCAATTTTTGTGAGCATGTCGTGGACTACTTTTTGTGCTTCTAGCACATTTGATTCTGCCGTTTTATCAGCTTTTTTTAGGTATTTCATAATTTATTCTTTAGTAATCTTTAGTTAAGCGCTCTCATATAAACGCGTTAATACAAACTCTTGGTGACCTAATATTTCAGCAGCAGTCATTCTTCCATTTGAGGTGTGAATTAATGACTCTAGTAGCATGTCTCCAGCATCATCTAGGTTGATATCTCGGTTCAACAGTCCGGTGACATCTACATCAACGTGTTCAGACATCGTTCTGACTGTTCTTGGGTTTGCACAAACCTTAATTACAGGCAATATTGGATTACCAATAATGTTGCCTTGTCCTGTAGGGAATAAGTGAGCTACATAACCTGATGCGGCACATAGCGTCACCATTTCAGCGGCAGCTGAAGAAGAATCCATAAACCATAGACCTTTTCCAGTTGGCATTTCAGCTTTGTCTAAAACACCATCAACGACACACTTTTTACCAATCTTTTGAATGTTTCCAAGTGCTTTCTCTTCAATAGTCGTTAAGCCACCTTCAATATTTCCTTTGGTAGGCTGAGACTCAGATAGGTCGTCAGTTTTGAAGCGCTCAATCATATCTTGGTAACGGTTAAACATGAACATGAATTGATCCCCAACAGCGTCATTTGCACATCTGGCTTTAACTAAATGTTCACCACCTGTAATCTCTGATGTTTCTCCAAATAGCAAAGTACAATCTTTGTCATAAAGTTTATCAAATGCATTTCCAACAGTTGGGTTAGATCCAAAACCAGAAGTAGTATCAGATTCACCACATTTGGTTGAAACCCATAATTCACCGATATCGCACTCCTCTCTCTGAAGTCCTGAGGTGTAATGAACCATATCATAAGCAGCCTTTGAAGCATCAGCAATTGTTTGAATATCACCTTTCTTTTCTATAGAAAAGCCTTGAACAGGTTTTCCAGTTGCTGCGATTCCATCGACAATTTTTTGAGTCCAGCCAGGTTCAATTCCTATAACTACTACAGCAGCTACATTTGGATTTGCACCAGTACCAATCATTGTTCTGAAATGGAGGTCTAGGTCTTCACCAAACTGAAGTCTTCCGTACGGATGAGGTAGAGCAATTGTTCCCTTGATGTTGTTACTAACTGCTTCACAGGCAGCATTAGAAATGTCATCAACAGGCAGGATAACTACGTAATTGC
>CAZEAO010000111.1:0-3197 GCA_964510245.1 uncultured Piscirickettsiaceae bacterium
TAAAATGAAGTCTTTCTTTGAGTAAACTTGAAACAATTTGACACAAAGAATTAATTGCATATCTATAAAATTTCATCTTTATCAAATTAATTAATCTTTTTATGATTATTCAGAAAATCAAAGCACGTGAAGTTCTTGACTCAAGAGGAAATCCAACTGTAGAAGCAGACGTTATTCTAACAAGCGGAATTATTGGACGTGCAATTGTTCCATCAGGAGCCTCTACAGGACAAAGAGAGGCCTTAGAGCTTAGAGACGGTAATAAAGATAGGTATCTTGGAAAAGGAGTTTTGAAAGCGGTTAACTATATCAATACTGAAATAAACGATGCTCTTAATGGAATGGATGTATCCAATCAAGAAGTCATCGATCAGACAATGATAGATCTCGATGGCACTGAAACTAAATCTAGACTCGGTGCAAATTCAATACTAGCAGTCTCTTTAGCTTGTGCAAAAGCGAATGCAGAATCAAAAGGTGTTGCTTTATTTCGCTCATTTAACTTTTCAAACTCATTCCAATTACCTGTGCCAATGATGAATATCATTAATGGTGGTGAACACGCCAATAATAGCGTTGATATTCAAGAGTTTATGGTTATTCCAGCTGGCGCTCCAAGTTTTAAAGAGGCGCTAA
The DNA here is from genome assembly GCA_964510245.1 of uncultured Piscirickettsiaceae bacterium. Taxonomy (GTDB): domain Bacteria; phylum Pseudomonadota; class Gammaproteobacteria; order PS1; family Pseudothioglobaceae; genus Pseudothioglobus. The sequence continues at coordinate 637 of CAZEAO010000111.1, forward strand.
GATATGGTACTGAGGTTTTTCATCATCTTAAGGCCGTTTTAGATGAAAAAGGGCTTAATACTGCTGTTGGCGATGAGGGTGGTTTTGCGCCAGATTTGAAATCAAATGAAGAGGCTCTTGAAGTTATTATTGAGGCCATAAATAATGCTGGATACATACCTGGCAAAGATATCTTTATTGGTATAGATGCTGCAAGTTCAGAATTTTATAGTGATGGGACTTATAATTTAGCATCAGAGGGGCTGAAATTGACGAACTCTGAATTTACTGACTATCTCGCCTCTTGGACTGAAAAATATCCTATTATTTCAATTGAGGATGGAATGGATGAAAATGACTGGGAAGGATGGGAAATGTTATCGCAAAAACTATCAAAATCAGTCCAACTGGTTGGAGACGATCTTTTTGTCACTAATAGTAAAATTCTAGCGAAAGGCATTGAAAAAAATATAGCAAATTCAATACTAATTAAAGTCAATCAAATTGGAACACTAAGTGAAACTTTTGATGCAATGAAACTAGCGCATGACGCTAACTATACCTGTGTAATGTCACACAGGAGTGGAGAAACGGAAGATACTACAATTGCTGATCTTGCTGTGGCAACAAGTTGTGGTCAAATTAAAACTGGCTCACTATCTCGTTCAGACAGGCTAGCAAAATATAATCAACTTATTAGAATCGAAGAAGAGCTAGGTGAAGAAGCTCAATATCCTGGTCTAGCAGCATTTAACAACTTATCACTTATTTGACATTTGTCGTGTTTTTATAATTCAAGCTAATTTAAGGTTAAAATAATATTTCATTGACTATTTATAGGTAACTGATTGGAATCACTGTCCACTTTTTGGCTAAGTGTTTTACTATTCTTTTTAATATTAGCTTCCGCTTTTTTCTCAGCGTCTGAAACTTCGATGATGGCAATCAATCGCTATCGTCTTAAAACGCTAAGCTCAAAAAACAATTCTCGAGCCAAAAGAGTAGAAAAGCTACTCGATAAAATTGATTACTTGATTGGTGGAATACTTCTTGGCAATAACTTTGTTAATATTCTTGCGGCAAGTATAGCAACTCTTCTTTCCATAAAGCTTTGGGGAGAAGGTTCTGTTATTATTGCATCTATATTATTAACAATAGTTATTTTAATTTTTTCTGAAAACACTCCTAAAACTTTTGCAGCAAAGAACCCTGAGAAAATTGCTCTGCCTGCTTCATGGCTTCTTGAAATAGTAATTAAACTTTTTAAGCCTGTTATTTATCTAATTTCTGTAATATCAAAATTTATACTCAAAATTTTTGGTCTCAAAACTGAAAGCAAAGAAATTTTAAATTCTGAAGAGCTCCGTATGGCAGTCAAAGACTCTAAATCAAAGATGTCAAATAGCTACCAGAGAATGCTTTTAAACATCATCGATCTAGAAAAAGTTAAAGTTGAAGATATTATGATTCCTCACAACGAACTAGTTATTGCTGATATTGATAATGAGGAGGAGTTGTTTGAGCAGTTCAAGAGAATCCAACATAACCGCTTGCTTATCTTTGAAGGTACAGAAAATAATATTATTGGAACAATACACATGAGAGATCTAGTCAATAATTATGCCAAAGATGAAGTTAGCATTAAACAAGTTAAAGAATTAATTAGAGAGCCTTACTTTATTCCCGAGGGAACACCTTTATCGCAACAACTTGAACACTTCAAAAGCCAAAAAAGAAGGCTTGGAATTGTTGTTGATGAATATGGAGAGGTCCAAGGAATGGTTGTTTTGGATGACATTCTGGAGGAAATAGTGGGACAATTTACCTCATCTCAAGGCGAATCCATTGCCGAAATAATTTTGCAGGATGATGGTAGCTATCTAGTGGATCCTAGAATAAGCATTAGAGAACTAAATAGTGAACTTAAAGTGAAATTGCCTTTTGACAATGCAAAGACACTGAATGGATTAATCTTAGAACAACTTCAAAGCTTTCCTCAGCACAACGTATCTTTAAAAATTGACCCACTAGTAATAGAGATTATTCAAGTCAGCAAGCAAGGAGTTAAACTTGTCAAAATCTCAAAATTAAATTAGGTATTATCTCTAATTACTTCTTTAATTCTTATACAAAAGGAACGAAATGTTTAAATTTTTTACGGAAAAACAATGGGCATTATGGGCCTATCTAGGTTCAGTAATTATTCTATCTTCACTTTGGATACAAGTTCAGATTGATGTCAAGATTAATGAATGGTTCGGTGAGTTTTACGACATGATACAAAAAGCATTAGCTGAACCAAATACTGTCACTATTCAAGAGTATTTTGCTGGATTATGGGCTTTTATCAGTTTAGCAATGATATATGTTGCTATAGCGGTTCTTGTTTCATTTTTCACCAACCACTTCTTATTTAGATGGCGAACTGCTATGGTAGATTGGTATCACAGCGTTTATGATAAGGCTCGAACTATCGAGGGAGCTTCCCAGCGTGTTCAAGAGGACACAATCAAGTTTAGTAGGATTATGGAAGGACTTGGAACAAGCTTTATTTCAGCAGTAATGATTATTGTTGAGTTTTT
>CAZEAO010000112.1:0-3175 GCA_964510245.1 uncultured Piscirickettsiaceae bacterium
CTGAAATCATGGTCACCGTTGAAATCATTGGCTCCCACATATCTAAAAATCCAATTATAAAGAACGCACCCATTACACCTATCGATACCTTTATACTTCTTGATCCAAGCCAGGCAAGAGCTCCTGCAACAGCCAAAAACACCGGCCAAGGCGTGGCTAAAAGCAGCTTTTCAATAACAATTAAAAATGTTAACAAAGGGTCAAAAAATGACTCAATGTTGTTTCCAAATTCTCTGGTAAAGTCTTTGAACGCAGCATCGACACAGTTTCGAGAACTCATCATAACGTCACCCGGTATCGAAATTACGTTGTTCATAAATACACTAAAACCAGAAGTGTTTATTGAATCTGCAACGGTTGAAGATAATGAAGCAAAATATTCAGCCTGAGATACAGGATCTACCGACCGGATTGATTCTATATTCGAAGTAGCATCTTTAGCCAAACTTTGAATATTAACTGCCAGCGCTTCGGGATCTGTCGAACGAATAGAAATATACTGTCTATCAAGTCTTTCGACAGTTTTATCAAAATTTGATACTGCTCTAACTTTTATATCACTATAATTACCTGCGGAATATTGACCTGCAAGCTCTAAAACCTTTGCACTAAGCTCATTTGTTTTATTTGTGAGTGGCATAAGTACATTTTCAACTGTGCCCACGTCAGTCCTAATAGCCTCCTCTTTTACCTTCCTTACTAGAGCTTCATGGTCATTTACTAAAGGCAACAATTTGGATACAATAATTTCATTGCTATCAGCCATCTCTTTTGCTCTAGCATGCGTAGAGATACTTAATGTATCTAGATTGTAAATCATATCTCTAGCGCCAGGATAGTTCTTAAATATTGACGATGATGCATTTACTTGCTCTCTTATCTCAGAGAGTTGTTCAAGGTGTGATTGAAGAGATGAATTTGAGTTTAGGTAGTCAATATTAGCCTTTAAACCATTAATTTCTTGATTAATATGAGAAATTTCTGAACCCATCTTACTCATAAACTCTTCTGAATATTGTTCTGCTTTATCAGCGTAGCTAGATGCAAGTTGAGTTACTTTTTCAGAGAGCTCTTCCGACTTTGGGTTGTTATTTATATGGCGTGCATTATCAGCGATTGATTCAATTAATTTTTTAAGTTCGGGGAAAGCAGAAATAACATCATCAGCCGAGCTCATAGAATCAGTTCTATTACTCAACTCTGAGACTGAAGATCCATAATTCTCAAATAAAGAATTTTCGTTTGAAATGTATAAATCTGAAAGTTCTTGAGATTTAGTATCAAGAGTCTGAGAAAGCAGCTGAACTTTTTCTAATAGTTCTTGAGAATTATTGACTTCAGTCATTGGATTAGAACTATCAGAAAGCTCCTTAAGTGTTTTGGATTTATCCTCAGCTCTCTCTGCAAGCTTTGTAAAACTATCAGTAATTTTGACTAATTGAGTGTAATCGGTTGCATTAAGAGCTTGAGACGTTAAATCATCTGCTCTTTTTGTCATTGCTTGAATAAAGTTTAAATCTTTATTCAGTATTCGCAAATCCGCAATTTCTGAAGCAGGAGGTATGCATTCAATGATGCTTTGTTGAGGGATTGGCCTAATTGCCGCCATAAGTTACTCCTTTAATAACTCTTGATTCATTAAGTTTTTTAGGTCTAAAAAAAATACCTAATAATACTCATTGTAAACCCTTTCTAAATAAATTTTAGACAATACGTAAAATTGTCCGCAATCATAAAATCTACGGACAATTTTTTAAGTAAATTACTTACTATTTTTTGTTTTATAGAGACGCTTCTACAGAAGCAGCAATGTCACCATCTACCCAAGCCTTCCAAGTATCTCCATAGCTAGACAAGAACTCAACAGAAGCATCTGCTCCAGTTCCACCGGTATCTTCCATCCAAACTAGCATTTCGTTCATGATTTCTCCAGGCCAAGTTCTAGCAGCAAAGTAAGCCATTGCTCCTTTAGGACCGTTGTAGTACATGTTGTCACTTAATAGAGTGTTAACACGAGATGTAATCCATGCTGATGGTTCAGGATCAGAACAGTTAGCTCCACCTAGTGCAATACATCCAACCCAGTTATCATCTCCAGCGTAAGGAACTCCGAAGTCAACAGCTACTAGGCCAAACTTTCCAACTAGAGAAGTTGGGTTCCAGTAATAACCGAACCAGTTCTCACCTTGCTCTGAAGCTTTAGCAATCGAACCATCAAGACCTGCAGCAGAACCAGGATCAATCAAGTTCCAGCCCAATGCTTCCATATCAAACGCCTTGTAGAGACTCTGATTTGAAAGTTGGCAGCCCCAACCAGCAGGACAACCATGAAAGGCTCCTCTTGAAGGATCTTCTTTATCTGGAAATAAATCAGGACGCGCTAGAATAGCTTGAGCTGTAGTTAGCTCGGGATGTGCATCAAGCGTATGAGGAAGTACCCACCAACCTTCACCAAGTCCACTCATCGGAGCAGCGTTACCAATATGTAAACGACCTGCACCTACAGCACTATCAACTAAATCTGCCATTGCGTTCGCCCAAATCTCAGGGGCAACATCTGGCGAACCAGTCTCATTCATTGAAGTAAAAGTAGGCATTGTAGAACCTGCTACAAGCTCGACCTCACAGCCCATTGCCTCTAGTATTGCCTTATCAACATGAGCCATCAAAGATGCTGATGCCCAGTTCATATCTGCAATTGTAATTTTTCCACATTTAGCAGCATTCGCTGAAGTGCTGAGCAATAAAGCAGCAGCAATTGCACCGAATAATTTAGTTGTGAATTTGATATTCATATATATTTCTCCTTTGGAATATTTTTTTTAACAGAGAGTGAATAATTTCATACTCTACGACGATTATAGCAATAGAAAAAGAGATTTTTAAGTTTTTTTTATAAAAAAAATCATACCTTGTATGAGAATTTCTATTGCTAAAAGGCATACCTAATATAATCATCTGAGTATTTTGAAGTTGAAAAAAAAGAGTCTTTATGAAATAAAGAAAATATTTTTCTATTCTTCGACTTGAATATCATCAGTCTGTTCGTCTTCCTCATCTTCAGTTTCAGCAATTTTAGCAACTGAAACAAGTGCCTCATCATCTGCGATATTAATCAGCGTTACGCCTTGTGTATTTCTTCCAATAATCGAGACATCCGACGCTCTAGCTCTTA
>CAZEAO010000113.1:0-3085 GCA_964510245.1 uncultured Piscirickettsiaceae bacterium
CTCTCCATAGCCTGAATCTGATACAGAACCGCTAGTTCCCAGAGTAATTTCTGTTCTTTCTTTAGTTGTACTGTAATTGCTTGCAGGATTAAAACCCCAGTTTTGTGTAACGCCTAAGTTTAACCATGCAAAAGGCTTGTCAATGCTGCTGTCATCTGCCCCAAATATGTCGCTATCATCAGACCACTCATCAAACTCTTGAGCGGATTCGTCAAAAACAATGTCATCATCAAAAAATGAATCGTCTGCATTAACACTTAAGGTGAAGGCTAAGCAAAATATTACAAATACAAATGGTCTAAAAACAAGGTTAAACATCTTTTAGTACTTATTTGGCTTGCTTACGAAGGTCTTTTAGGTATTTCTCTCTAAAAGCTTGATCCGTTAGAGCTCTCTGTGTTAAAAAATCTTCTTTAATATCCATGTCAAAATTGATAGCTTCAAGCTTCATATTGGTTAGTCTGTTACTGACAGTATTAAAAAATGTCAGACTTCTGCCCATCCAAACATCATTAATTTTTTCAACCTTTCCAACCTCAAGCTTTTTGATAGGATTGTCTTTCTTATCAAACATTTGAACCTTTAATGTAATAAATCTCTCAGTATCAATCCAACTTTGGGTTTTTCCATAACTACTTTTACTAAGTCGATGAGGCTTTGGTGTCGACTCAATAACCGCAACATCTCGACCTCTAAACTTACCCTGCTCTAATAATTCATAAGTATAGTCATCAAGCTTCCCAGACTCTTGGTCCTCTGTTGTCATTTCAGTTCCAAAAATACTGGCAGACTCAGTCTCTTCATCATCACTATTTCTAACACTTATCCTCTTCACTTTGCCAAGTGCTGACAAATATAGCCATGTTTCATTATCTCGATTACTATCATCATAGCTGTATGAGAGCATACCAATTCCCTTTTCACTTGCCGGTTCAAGGATAATGGCCACACTCTTAGTATCTTTGTTATCTATACCAGTATTGATTTGGGCACTTTCTACTAATTTGATTCGTGGTTTTTCAGCACACTTAATCTTTCCATCCTTTCTGCCATATTTACAAGTAGTGAGCTTCATTCTTGTGAAAGCAGAGTCTGTTGATTTTCTAGACTCCTCGTCAACTCTTTCCATTATTTCTCTAGCACTAAGATCAGTTTCTGCAATGACAGCTGGAGTGATTATGGCTAAACAAATACTAAGTAAAACTAGGGATAGTTTTAAATTCAAATCATTAATTACTGGTTTATTCATTTTGTAACCTCTATAAAATTTAAATTATCTTCAACATCTTTCTGGCCAAATTTTGGCTTAAATATCATTATAAGAGCTGGGAAAAACAACAAGTCACAGAGTAGCGCTACAAAGATCGCCAACGATCCAAAGCCTCCAATTTTAGCTAAGCCTAAATAGTCACTAAAGGTTAGCATAAAAAACCCACAACCCAATATTAGTGTTGTAAATGTAACCGCCTGTCCAACCTCTTTTATTGTTTCAACCAACGCAATTTTCATATTGTGATTTTGAGCAAGCGACATTCTGTAATGACTTATAAAGTGAATTGTATCGTCGACTGCTATGCCAATAATTAAAGGGGCAATCATTAGCGTATCCGTATCGAGCGGGATTCCAAGTAGACCCATCAATCCAAATGCTAATGTTGCTGGAATCAGATTAGGAACAATCGACATCACACCCGCCTGTAACGAACCAAGCGTCACCATCATAAGTAAACTAATCACAATAGCTGCTATTGCTAAACTCTTAAATTGATTCTTACTGATATCATCTGCAAGCCTCATCATCAGCGCAAATGAGCCAGTAATTTGAACCTTAAGATCAGGATAGCTTGCTGTTAATTTGTTAAATTCATTGTTTATATCTTTCTGAATCTCTTCAAAAAACTCCTTATATTCATTTGAGCCTGCATTTCTAAGTTGAACACTAATATGACTCTTGCTGTAGTCATCACTAACCAAAGCTCTTCGCTCTTCTGGATTCGAGCTATTAAACAGATAAAGCAGTTGAGAAACCGCAATCTGACTGTTTGGAATGGTTCTGAATTCTTCTGAGTTTTGCATAATAGCGTGAGTATCTTTGACGAGGTCAGCTAGCGAATTTGTTCGGATAATATAATCACTGTAGTTTGCTTCAATTTTATTCTGAAGTCTATCCATAGCAGTTAATACATCAGGATCCATTATTCCATCAGATCTAGCAGTATCAACTACAATGACCATATTTCCAGTTCCCATCATATTGTCATCAACAATGTCATATGCCTGAACAATCGGCACATCGTCAGAATAAAGCTCAACCAAATTAGAGTCGATTTTTACTTGTGTTGCACCATACAAACAGACAAAAAATCCACCGAAAAATACAACAACTATCAAATATCTAAAGCGCTCTACAAAAGCTGGTATCTTGTCTAGTAAAGGCTGAAGCCAGTCTGCACTGACTAACCAAACTAGGCCAACTTTTTTTGCTGCACTTAATAAAGGTTTAGCAAAAAAGCATAGGGCACTTAATGCCTTAGATTGCATAAATAATGCTACTGACTTAATGCTAGATTTTCTGTTTTCATCTTTTTGACTTATTTTTTTGACTTGCATTGGATGCCAGTAATTTAACAAAACTGGGAGTAAATATATAGTGTATAAAAAAGCAAAAAAGACACCTGCTGCGGAAGACAGTCCAAATTGAACAAACATAGGCATTCCAGTTACAGCTAGTGAGGACATACCTGCCATCGTTGTAATGGTTGTTAAGAGAATTGGAACTCCTGTCTTACCATAAGCTTTTGATAATGCTTCATCATGCTTTTTACCGTCCCGTCTAAAGAATAGATAAGAGCTCATGACATGAACACAATCAGCAACACCTACAGCAATAACAAGCATTACTGTTAGAGCAATCAGTGTTGTTGATGCCAAATTCAACCAACTCAGCCCTCCAATAACAAATAATATACTCAGTCCTATTGCGAGCTGGGGAAGCACAACAGCACTAGCAGAGCGAAATAATGTCCAAAGCAAGAGGTTAATAATTACCACCATCCCTACTAATAGAAATGCAGCCTGAATCATT
>CAZEAO010000114.1:0-3016 GCA_964510245.1 uncultured Piscirickettsiaceae bacterium
ACTCCAAAAGGTCTTGATAAGGTGTTTTTTGCAGACTCGGGGTCGGTTTCTGTAGAGGTCTCTTTGAAAATGGCTCTTCAGTATTGGCAAAATAAGGGTCTAAAGGAAAAATCAAAATTTATTACCCCTAGGGGTGGTTACCATGGAGATACTTTTGGTGCAATGAGTGTTTGTGATCCTAATAATGGAATGCACCATCTATTCAAGGGTGTTTTGCCTAAACATTTTTTTGTTAAACAGCCAAAACTCGGAAATACTAAAGAGGCACTCTCTGATTTAGAGTCTCAGCTCATTAATAATCATCAGACTATTGCGGCGATGATTATAGAGCCAATTGTGCAAGGTGCTGGTGGTATGAACATCTATGATAATGATTACCTTAAAGGCGTTAGAGCTTTGTGTGACAAGCACAATACTCTCTTGATTGTTGATGAAATAGCAACGGGTTTTGGAAGAACAGGAGAGCTTTTTGGTTGTAATCATGCAAATATCTCGCCCGATATAATGTGCATTGGAAAGGCTTTAACTGGTGGCTATATGACTATGGCCGCTACCATAACTAATAAAGAAGTATCGGATACAGTTGGAGTATTAATGCATGGTCCTACTTTTATGGCAAACCCTCTAGCATGTTCAGCCGCGAACTCAAGCATTGATCTGTTGTTGAGTTATAACTGGAAACAAAGAATCTCTGAAATTCAAGGAGTTTTAAATGAGCAATTAATGCCAATGAAGGAATACAATTCCGTCTTTGATGTTAGAGTTATCGGGGCAATTGGAGTTGTTGAACTCAACTCCCCACTAGATATGAAAAAAACCCAAGAGATACTCATTGATAATGGTGTCTGGCTCAGACCTTTCGGGAAATTGCTATATACAATGCCTCCATTCGTGGTAACCGACCAAGAATTGTTAAAGATTACTCGGGCGATGAATGAAGTCTTATCTCATGTGGAAAAATGAGCGTTTTTATTCTATAGGGTCAATATCAACATACCATCTGACTGATGAAGGAACTTTGATTGTTTCTACGTGCTGATAAAAAGTTTGAATTAATCTGCGAAGCTGGCCTCTTTCAATCGATTGAAGGTAGAGATTGAAGTAGTAGTAATTCGATTTTTTTTCAATCACTCCAGGAACTGGACCCCATATTTCAACTGATTTTATATCAATATTATTGATTAACTGTGCAACCTCATTTAGAAACTTCTCAGCTGCATTTTTATTTTTTGCATTTGCACAAATCAGTGCTTGGTGTGCATAAGGTGGCAATAGCGTATCTTTTCTTTCAGTCAAAAGAGTTTTGGCATATTCTGTGTATTGCGAGTCTTTTACATAGTTGAATATTGGATGATTCGGATAGCGCGTTTGTATGCTTACTTCTCCTTTAAAGTCTGCTCTTCCGCAACGACCTGATACTTGAATTAGGAGTTGTGCTAAATGTTCTGTTGCCCTAAAGTCTGTTGACATGAGTCCAACATCAACATCTAAGATTCCTACGAATGCTAAATTGGAGAAGTCATGTCCCTTAGCAAGCATTTGAGTTCCTACAATGATGCACGGCTCTCCCGAGTTGATTTTTTTTAGATGATTTGCAAAAGCTTTTTTCTTACGAGTGGTATCCCTATCGATTCTGATTATTTCTGTATTAGGAAAATACGTTTCTAGATTTTCTTCTAGCCTTTCAGTTCCGTAGCCAAGAATTTTTAGGCTATTACTGTTGCAAGAGGGGCAGGAAGATTCAGGTGCTTTTTCTATACCACAGTGGTGACATTTAAGCCGGTTAATGCTTCTGTGATAGACCAGTTTGGAGTCACAATTTGTGCACTCAGATTGCCATTCACAATCCGGACAGTAATAAATCGGCGCATAACCTCTGCGGTTAATAAAGAGCATGACCTGTTTGTTTATTCCTAAGTAATGCTTAGTTTTTGCAATTAGAGGGCTCGAAAGTGCTTCAGAGGACTGACTTCTCATATCAATTAAATTCACATCGGGAAGAATAGCTTCACCAGGTCTAGAAGATAATGTAAGACGAGTTAGTTTTTTTTCCAGAATATTTTTCAGAGTTTCCAAAGACGGTGTTGCAGTGCCAAGTATGAGAGGGACATTGGCAAATTTTGCTCTCATAAAACTGAGATCTCTTGCAGAGTAACGAAAGTTTGACTGTTGCTTGAAAGATCCATCATGCTCTTCATCAACAATGACCAGTCCAAGTTTAGGCATCGGTGTGAAGATAGCTGATCGAGTTCCAAGTATAACTTTTGCATCTCCAGTTTTAGCTAAAAGATATGCATCTTGTTTTTGAGTATCGTTCAGTTGAGAGTGAACTGCGACAACACGCCCGGCTACTCTGTTCTCAAAGCGATTAATCATTTGGGGAGTCAGACCTATTTCTGGGACCAGAACTAAAACTTGACCGCCAGCCTTGATAACCTCTTCAGTGATACTAAGATAAACCTCAGTTTTTCCGCTGCCCGTGACACCATGGAGTAAATAGCCATTAAATTCTTCTAAATTATTAAGAACCTCATTGATTGCATAAGTTTGTTCACTGGTAAGATTGAAGTCAGGCCCTGAAGAATGGTTATTTGCTTCACTTGGTTTTTTAATATCAGCAGCCTTACCATTTCTTAGGTTTTTTGGAATAGCGCTGTTAATCACCTCGCCTATTGGGTGGTGATAGTAATTTGCTGACCACAATAAAAATTCAAGAATTTCTTTTGATAGCAAGGCTTCACTATCGAGTACCTCGTCAACCTCTCTAAGCTTTTCAAATGCACTTTTGTCTTTGAGTGATAGCACAATCCCTGTAACTTTTTTATGCCCAAATGGGACTTTTACTCTTGCACCAATCTCCACCTGTTCCTTGCACATATAATCAAACGTATTGTGCAAGGGGACTGGAATTGCAACTTCTGTGATTTGCGTCAAAATAAAAAAGTATTTAGGGATAAAATAAGTATTTTATCAATATTAACTAGCCATGGTAGTTATTCAAAATATCATTAATGAT
>CAZEAO010000115.1:0-2975 GCA_964510245.1 uncultured Piscirickettsiaceae bacterium
ACCAATCATTGCAAAATTTGATGCAAGTTCTGCAGTTTTCTCTGTTCGAAGTTCAGAAGAAACCTCAGTATTATCAAGATAAACTTTTAAGCTATTATTAGAAGGGTTAGATTCAAACCTAAGATTGAGATTAGAAGCTAAGTCTAGTAACTCCTTAGTGTTATCTAGATGAATGTCTCGCTTTGATGCAGCTAAAGCAAAGGCACGATAAATTGCACCAGAATCCAATAAATGCCAGTTAAGCTTATTTGCAACAATGTTTGCAACCGTTCCTTTTCCAACTCCACTCGGTCCATCGATAGTTAAAACTGGAGTCATAATGAATTGATGAAGTCCTTCTTTATATCATTTCTCAAATTCAGGCCTCATATGTGGAAACAATAGCACATCCTTTATAGATACAGAGTTTGTAAACAACATAACGAGACGATCAATTCCTATACCCTCTCCTGCTGTTGGAGGCATACCATACTCTAAAGCTCTTATATAATCCTCATCATAGTGCATTGCTTCTTCATCTCCAGCATTTTTTTCATTAACCTGATCGCGGAATCTTTGAGCTTGATCCTCTGAATCATTGAGCTCTGAAAATCCATTAGCAATTTCACGACCACCAATAAATAACTCGAAACGGTCAGTCACAAAGGGATTCTCATCATTTCTTCTTGAGAGTGGAGAAACCTCTGTCGGATACTCAGTTACAAATGTCGGCTGAACTAGCTTCTCTTCAACAGTAGCCTCAAAGATTTCAATTTGAATCTTACCAAGACCCCAACCATCTTTAATATGAATGCCAAGAGATTTAGCAGTTTGCTTTGCACTATCTTCTAACAAGTCTAAGGCTGAAAGATTTGGATTGTATTTCAAAATTGAATCAAAAACACTTATTCGCTCAAAAGGTTTTGAAAAATCAAACTCATCTCCTTGATATTGAATCACTTTGGATTCACACACATCAACAGCAATACCCCTCAATAGATTTTCAGTAAGATCCATATAGTCATGATAGGTTGCATAAGCCTGATAAAACTCAGCCATTGTAAATTCTGGATTATGTCTCGTTGATAAGCCTTCATTCCTAAAGTTACGATTAATTTCAAAAACTCTATCCAAACCACCAACTACTAATCTTTTAAGATATAACTCCGGTGCAATTCTTAAATATAGATCCATATCTAGAGCGTTATGATGAGTGATAAAAGGTTTAGCTACAGCACCTCCAGGAATGACTTGCATCATAGGCGTTTCTACTTCAAGATAATCATGCTCAATAAAAAATTCCCTAATATATGAAATAATCTTTGATCTTAACTTAAAAACTCTTCTTGAATTTTCATTCATAATTAAATCAACATACCTTTGGCGATAAATTGTTTCTTGGTCTGATAATCCATGAAATTTTTCTGGCAAAGGCCTTAAAGATTTAGTTAGAAGCCTAATATCATTGACTCTGACCGAAAGCTCTCCTGTTTTCGTTTTAAACAGAACACCTGAGGCACCAATAATATCGCCAATATCCCACTTTTTAAACTGTTCATTATAAAATCCATCTTCAAGCTCATCCTTAGTAACAAATAATTGTATCTGTCCTGAAGTGTCCTGAAGCTGGACAAAGCTTGCTTTACCCATAACTCTTTTAAGCATAATACGGCCAGAAACAGTTACTGAATTACTACTATCTTGCAACTCTTCTTTGGATTTACTATCAAACTCTTGATGAATGTCAGACGCTAGGTTCAGAGGTTTGAAGTCATTAACATATGGGTTCCCAGACTCTCTAAGCAATGCTAATTTGGATTTTCTCTCCGATATTAATTTATTTTCTTCTTGATCACTCACAATTATCCTGTTATGTTTTCGATTGTTCAATTTCTTTTTCGGCTAACTTCTGGGCTTTAGCAAAATCTTTTTCAGCCAAATCTTTTTCTCCAAGTCTTTTATATACTGACCCACGATTATAGTATGCCTGATAAAAATTATTATCTAAATCAATAGCACGAGTTAAATCCTTTAAAGCCAAATTATCTTCTGCTATTTTAGAGTATGCATTACCTCGATTATAATAAGCTGCAATATATTTTGAATCTAAAGAAATAGCTTTGGAATATGTTTTAATAGAGTCTTTACTTTTATCAAGACGATCGTAGCAATTTCCAAGATTGTTCAGTGCGCCCACATCATCTGGCTTAATTTTTAATGCAGAATTAAAAAACTCAATTGCCTCATTAAAGTTTTCTTTTTCCTGTTCCATATAAGCCAAACAGAAAAATGCTTCAGAACTATTTGGATTAGCCCTAATCGCTTTTGCCATGGATTCATAGGCAAGATCACTATTACCCTGCTGTAAATGCAAATTACCAAGGTTTAATTGTGCATTCGCAGCCAAATCTTGAGTAACTGAGCTATGATTCAAAAGAGCATTCCAAGATTGAATGGCTAGAGATAATTGGCCATTTTTTTGATAAGTATAAGCCTCAACTATCAAATCACTGATTTCGTATTCATTCATATAAATATTTTTTACTTCAATAACTGTTTAGCTCTATCAAGATCACTTGATAAATTCACTATTTTTTCTTTATTTTTTCTTGTGGATCGAAACAAAAATACGAGAAAGACAATCAAAACCAACATAGGTGCGAACCATAAAAGATAAGTTTTGATATTAACTGGCGGCTTATATACTACAAAATCACCATATCGCTCCACCATAAATGAATATATTTCAGAGTTAGACTGACTGTCTAAAATCATTTCATGCACCTTCTCTCTAAGATCTTTTGCAAGATCTGAATTGGATCCGCCAATACTCTGACCTTGGCAGACTGGGCAGCGAATATTTTCTATTAGCTGGGTGTACCGACTTTGTTGTTCTGCAGTTTCAAAGTCACTCGCCTCAATACTTTCAGCAAAAGGGGTTTGAATAAGCAAAAGTCCAATTACAAAATGAATAAAATAACGCATTAGTAAAGCTG
>CAZEAO010000116.1:0-2893 GCA_964510245.1 uncultured Piscirickettsiaceae bacterium
AAGAAATTAAAAACCATGAGTACAGAGTAGGTTTAACTCCCAGAAGTGTTAAAGAGTTTATCAGCCATGGCCACAAAGTTATCGTACAAGCCAATGCCGGTGTTGGTATTGGTGCTTCTAATCAAGAGTATGCGAATACTGGCGCTGAGATTATTCCGACAGCTAAAGAGGTATTTGATACAGCAGAAATGATTGTTAAAGTGAAAGAGCCTCAAGCGGAGGAAATTGCCATGCTCAGAGAGGGTCAAATTCTCTACACTTATCTTCATCTTGCTCCAGACCCTCAGCAAACCAAAGGGCTTGTTGAAAGTGGTGCAATATGTATTGCTTATGAGACAGTTACCTCGCCACATGGAGGTCTTCCATTATTAGCTCCAATGTCAAAAGTTGCAGGAAGAATGGCGGTTCAAGCTGGTGCTCACTTTTTAGAACACCCAAATGGTGGCATGGGTGCTCTTCTTGGAGGCGTTCCAGGGGTTGATCCTTTAAATGTTGTCATTCTTGGTGGTGGAGTCGTCGGTGCTCACGCCGCTCACATGGCTGTTGGAATGGGAGCTGATGTTTGGGTTCTGGATAATAATCCTGATACTCTTGAGAAGCACTGGCAACAGTTCGGAAGAAGTACCAACTCAGTCTTTTCAACAAAAAGCTCTGTTGAAGAGTACGTTCTTCAAGCTGATCTAGTAATTGGTGGCGTTTTAATACCGGGAGCTGAAGCACCGAAATTAGTCTCTAAGGAGATGATTAAGGCAATGAAGCCAGGCTCAGTGATTGTTGATGTGGCGATTGATCAAGGTGGTTGCTTTGAGACTTCTAAGGCAACGACTCATGCAGAGCCAACCTACATTGTTGATGATGTGGTTCACTACTGTGTGGCCAATATGCCTGGAGGTGTTCCAAAAACTTCAACTTATGCACTGAACAATGTAACCCTTCCATTTGGGTTAAGTATTGCCAATAAAGGAGTAAAACAAGCTTTAGTGGATGATGAACACCTAAGAGCAGGACTAAATGTTCATAGCGGTAAGATAACCTGTTTAGAAGTAGCCCGTGATCTGGGTTATGACTATGTTCCAGCTTTGGATATGCTAAATAATTAAAAAATAAGGAGAGTGCTAAAATGGCAAAAATGACTTCAAGTGAAGCTTTTGTTGAAACTATGGTGGCCAACGAGGTTACTGATATTTTCGGAATTATGGGTTCGGCATTTATGGATGCTATGGATATTTTTGAGCCTGCAGGAATAAGATTTATTCCAGTTGTTCATGAGCAAGGAGCTGCCCATATGGCAGATGGATACTCAAGAGTTAGTGGAAGGCATGGTGTTGTGATAGGTCAAAATGGTCCTGGGATATCGAATTGTGTTACAGCAATTGCAGCAGCGTATTGGGCTCATAGTCCTGTTGTGATAGTAACTCCTGAGGCTGGAACTATGGGTATGGGTTTAGGTGGTTTTCAGGAAGCCAACCAGCTCCCAATGTTCCAAGAGTTTACAAAGTATCAGGGACATGTAGTTAACCCAATGAGAATGGCTGAATTTACTGGTCGCTGCTTCGATAGAGCAATGAGTGAAATGGCTCCTACTCAATTAAACATACCAAGAGATTATTTCTATGCTGATGGTGAGTTTACGATTCCTACACCAAGTAGAATAGATCGAGGTACCGGAGGTGAAGATACTCTTAATGAGGCAGTTTCTTTAATTGCAAAGGCTGAGTTTCCTGTAATTGTCTCTGGCGGCGGTGTCGTGATGGCTGATGGAGTAGATGAGTGTAAAGCATTAGCTGAACGTCTTGGTGCGCCAGTTGTAAATAGCTATTTACATAACGACTCTTTCCCAGCTAGCCATGATTTATGGTGCGGCCCTCTTGGTTATCAGGGTTCAAAAGCTGCAATGAAGCTAATCTCTAAAGCTGACGTAGTTATCGCCCTAGGAACTCGACTTGGGCCTTTCGGCACTTTACCTCAACATGGAATGGATTATTGGCCAAAAGATGCTCAAATCATCCAAATTGACGCAGATCACAAAATGTTAGGACTAGTTAAACCGATTAATGTAGGTATCTGTGGAGATGCAAAAGCTGTAGCAGAAGTTCTTTGCCAAAAATTAAACTCTGAGTCTTTAAACTGTGATTCAAATAAAGTCGATAGAGCTAAAACTATAGCAGATGAAAAGGCTGCATGGGAATTAGAGCTAGATGAGTGTATTCATGAAACTGACTCTTATAGCATGGATATGATTGCAGATAAAGAAGAGGGGTGGCTTCATCCAAGGCAAGTACTTCGTGAACTTGAAAAAGCAATGCCTGAGAATGTAATGGTTTCAACCGATATTGGCAATATTAATTCTGTTGCTAATAGTTACCTACGTTTTGAAAAGCCTCGTAGTTTTTTTGCAGCAATGAGTTTTGGAAATTGTGGTTATGCTTTTCCAACAATTATTGGTGCTAAAGCCGCTGCTCAACATAGACCTGCAGTTTCTTACGCTGGTGATGGTGCTTGGGCTATGAGTATGGTTGAAACAATGACTTGTGTTCGTCATGATATTCCAGTTACAGCAGTAGTTTTTCATAATCGTCATTGGGGCGCCGAAAAGAAAAATCAAGTAGATTTTTATGATAGGCGTTTTGTGGCTGCTGAGCTAACTGATCAGCATTTTGTAAATATTGCCAAATCGATGGGAGCTGAAGGTATTCGGGTTGACAAACTTGAAGATGTTGGGCCAGCGCTTAAAAAAGCAATTGATATGCAGATGAATGAAAGAAAGACAACGATTATTGAAATCATGTGCTCTAGAGAGCTTGGTGACCCGTTTAGAAAGGATGCTCTAAGTAAGCCAATTAGACACCTAGAAAAGTACAAAGATTACGGCGAAAAATCACCTCATCGTTAA
>CAZEAO010000117.1:0-2891 GCA_964510245.1 uncultured Piscirickettsiaceae bacterium
GAAATTATTGCAAATCTTAATATTAGCCAAAGCAAGGCATTTGTTGGTCAATTTAGTGACGGCGAAGCTCAAGTAGAAATTCTTGACAACGTCCGTGGATGCGATGTTTTTGTAATCCAGCCGACATGCGGACCTTCAACTGCAGAAACCTTAATGGAACTATTAATAATGGTTGATGCACTAAAACGATCTTCTGCAGGAAGGATAACTGCTGTTGTTCCTTATCTTGGCTATTCAAGACAAGATAGACGCTCTCGCCTTACTAGAGTTCCAATTACCGCAAAACTAGTTGCACAGATGATTGAAACTTCTGGTGTTGACCGAATACTGACAATGGATCTTCATGCAGATCAAATCCAAGGCTTCTTCAACATACCAATAGACAATATATATGCACAACCAGTTCTGGTTAAGGATATATTGGAACATGATTACAAAGATGTAGTCGTTGTCTCTCCCGACGTTGGAGGTGTTGCGAGAGCAAGAGCTGCTGCCAAAAGAATTAATGATGCTGATCTTGCAATTATTGACAAAAGACGTCCAGAACCAAACCTAGTAAGAGTAATGAATGTAATTGGTGATGTCTCTGGACGAACATGCATTATCATTGATGATATGGTTGACACGGCTGGAACACTTTGCCAAGCAGCTGATGTATTAAAAGAAAAAGGGGCTAAAAAAGTAGTCGCCTATGCAACACATGCAGTTCTCTCTGGTGGTGCTATAAACAATATTTCTAACTCAAAGCTTGATGAGCTAGTTGTTACTAACACTATTCCATTAAATGGAAACTCTAATAAGTGCCCCAAAATAAGACAATTATCTATTGCCATAACACTAGCTGATGTCATTAGAAGAATCAGCGAGGAACAATCAATCAGTAAAATTTTTGCTGAATCTAACTAATTAAAAGCTTTTTGAGTAGTCAATTAATGACTAAAAAATAATTTATGAATTAGGTATAATTCGACCTCTGTTTTAAAAAAACAATACTATGAAGACAACTACTGAAACTCATAAAATCGCCCTTAATAGTCTTATCGTTATTGGAAAAGATCAGGGCTATCTAACCTATTCTGAAATTAATGACCTCTTGCCAGAAGATTTATTAACTCCTGAACAAATAGAGCCTATCGTCACTATTCTTGAAGAATTAGATATAGTTGTTGCTGATGAAGCTCCAGATGCTGATACCTTGGTTATGCACCAAGGAGGAAAGGCAGAAGCAAATTCTGCAGAGGTAGCCGTCGCAGCTCTAGCCGCACTTGACTCAGAGTTTGGTAGAACAACTGATCCCGTCAGAATGTATATGCGCGAAATGGGTGTTGTTGAACTTCTAGAGCAAAGCGATGAAGTCAGAATTGCCAAAGAAATCGAGGCTGGTGTCTACCAAATTATGCAAGCTATTTCTCTTTATCCGGAGATTGCAAATCACTTCTTTAAGGCCTACACAAGACTTGAAGAAGGCAAATGTAAAATTACAGATGTTGTTATTGGATATCAAGGAGATGCTGAAGAATTTGAAGAAAAACAAGCACTTCTTGTTGAAAAACAAACCATGCTTGATGAAAAACATGCAAATCTAGATGCAATGGACCTAGATCATGAATCTGATGAGCTAGAAGAAGATGAAGAATTTGATGAGCTAGAATACACCGGACCAGACGAAGGTGAGGTTTATGAGCGTTTTGATAAAATACAAAAATCTCACAAAAGTTATGTTAACTCTTTCAAGAAAAATGGCTATCTAGACCTCAAAACAGTTAAGGCTCGACAAAAATTTTCAAACTGTATTTCTGAACTCAGACTTGCACCGAAGCTTGTCAGCACTATGATGGATGTTGTTTCTAAAAGAGTTAATATCGTTAAAAAAGAAGAAAACTTAATTCGTAAAGCATGTCTCGATGCAGGAATGACCTCTGAACTTTTTTATAAGTTATTTTCTGGCAACGAAACTAACTTTGATTGGCTACGTGTTCCAGAGATTGACAAAACAACTTCTAAGTCCTTAGAAAAATGCAAAGATGAGATTTACTACTCACAAAAAAGTCTTTTAGAGAACCAAGAGTCAATGCAAATTACAATTGCTGAACTCAAAGAAATCAATAAAAAGCTTAGACAAGGTGATAGAAAAGCAAAGAATGCTAAAAGTCAGATGATTGAAGCCAATCTAAGACTCGTGATATCGATTGCAAAAAAATATGCAAATCGCGGCTTACAGTTCTTAGATCTTATTCAGGAGGGAAATGTTGGGCTCATGAAAGCTGTTGATAAATTTGAGTATCGTAGAGGTTATAAATTTTCGACTTATGCAACTTGGTGGATTCGTCAAGCAATAACTAGATCTATTGCTGATCAGGCAAGAACTATCAGAATTCCTGTTCATATGATTGAAACAATCAATAAACTTAATCGGGTTAGACGTCAGCTGTTACAGCGCTTTGGAAGAGAAGCAACGCCAGAAGAGCTGTCTGTAGAAATGGAGCTGCCAGAATATAAAATCAATAAGATTCTAAAGATTGCTAAAGAACCACTATCAATGGAAAACCCTGTTGGTGATGATGAGGATTCCACAATTGGTGATTTTATTGAAGATGAAAAACTGTCCTCACCTGTTGAGGTAACTACTCGAGAAAGTTTGAAAGAAACTACCGGTGATTTGTTAGCAAATTTATCGCCTCGAGAAGCTAAAGTTTTAAAAATGCGTTTTGGAATAGATATGAGTACTGATCACACTCTCGAGGAAGTTGGAAGGCAGTTTGATGTAACACGTGAAAGAATCCGTCAAATTGAAGCCAAGGCTCTACGCAAATTGCGTCATCCTTCACGTGCTCACAAGCTTCAAAGCTTTTTAGAATAGCTCTTTACCCGGGCCTATAGCTCAGTTGGTT
>CAZEAO010000118.1:0-2772 GCA_964510245.1 uncultured Piscirickettsiaceae bacterium
AGGTTTCTGTTCTAGGATAGAAACCATAGGTGTACATATAGAGCTTTTCGTAGATATACGGCCAGCAGGCCCCTACTCTTCCACAATTATCATTTGTAGCCATTTCTTCACTAAATTTAATATCAAAGCCAAAGATATTGACTGTTCCAAAGCTGAAACTTGCGTTAAATATCATCCAATTCAATAATGGTGGGATCATTATATAAAGCAAGTACAAAGAGGCAAATGTTAAGACAGTATTGATCCAGCTAGAAAAGAGATTGGTTTTAAGCCAGACTACAGCACCAATTTGAGATATTGGCGGTTTTCTTGTTTCTTGTTGATCAAATACTGGCATAGTTATCTTCCCTGGATGGCCATTTTTTTATTAACATAGTTTAGCAATATGGATATAAATAGCGATATTACTAGATAAACCAGCATCGCCATTGCTAGAATTTCAACTGCCTGCCCTACTTGATTGAGAACTGTTCCTCCAAAAGCACTCATTAACTCTGGATAGCCTATTGCGGTAGCAAGTGACGAGTTCTTTGTAAGGTTTAAATACTGGTTTATTGTTGGTGGAATTGCCACTCTAAGTGCTTGAGGTAAAATGATTAGTTTAAGTGATTGTGTTGGCGTAAGCCCAATTGCAGCAGCAGCTTCTTTTTGTCCTTTATCAACAGCCTCAATACCTGATCTAATGGCCTCTGCAATGTATGTTGCAGTATAAACACTTAGAGCAAATGTTAATGCCAGAAACTCTGGAACAACATTCATACCGCCGCTTAAGTTAAATCTACCTAGAACAGAAATGTCAAATTGAAGTGGTGATCCAAGAATTAAAAAAACTAAAATTGGCAGTCCAAGAATTAGTGCAATTGAGAAAGGCCATGTACTTGTATGAACTCCAGTTAACTCATGCTTTTTCTTATAGAATTTTTTAACAAAATAGGAAGCTATTAGTCCAACCAGTAGGGCTAATACAACAACCATAAAGCCATCTTCTGGGATTGGTTTTGGCAAATAAAGTCCTCTTTGATTAAGGAACATGATGTCAAAGAAAGCGAAGCTTTGTTTTGGATGTGGAAAAATGTTGATAAATAAGTTGTACCAAAAAAGAATTTGTAAGAGGATAGGTATATTTCTAAAGAGTTCTATATAGCCTCCTGCAAGTTTTGCTACTAGATAGTTGTTTGAGAGTCTAGCGATACCAATTAAGAGACCAATCAGAGTAGACAGAATTATTCCAATAAATGCTACAACAAGAGTATTTATTAGCCCTACATAAAAAACACTAAAATTCGAAGATTCAGGCGTGTAATCAACTAAATAATTACCAAGAAAGGGCAAAATATCAAATCCAGCCCTATTTTTTAGAAATGTGAAGCCAGTGTTGATACCTCTTTCTTCAATATTGTGAAACAAGTTTCCAATTGCAGTATAAAAAAGCCCTACTACAAGGATAAAAGTAACAAGTTGGAAGAAAAATGCTCTTGCCTCATTGTTATAAAGCATGTCACGAAATTTTAATCCTCTGTGTTGAGATTTTCCGAGAGAGTCGAGGATAATTTTTTTCATAAATTATAAAGAACAGTAAATTTGCAAATTCTACTAAAAATAATCTTTTTAGTGAAAGTAAAAAAAATCAAAATTTTAACATTAGCTCAAGTTAGAATAACAATTAATTTTCACTAATGAAAAAAAAACCAGCCTGCTAAAGTATAGCAGGCTGGTTCAGGTTATAACTAGATAATTGCTTATCTAAATGGAGGTGAATATAGTATTCCACCATCTGTCCATAGTGCATTCACACCACGGGCAATACCAATCGGCGTATTAATACCGATGTTACGCTCGAAGCTTTCAGAGTAGTTACCTACTTGCTTAACGATTTGGTAAGTCCAGTCTGGAGTCAGACCAACATACTCATGAGTACTACCAGAGCGACCCATTAGGCGCTCACGCTCAGGGTTGTTACTAACATCGTCAACAGTTGCACTTGTTACACCAAGCTCTTCAGCAGTAATCATAGCATTAAGAGACCATCTTACAATGTTGAACCACTGATCGTCACCTTGACGAACAACCGGACCTAAAGGCTCTTTAGAGATGATTTCTGGAAGTACGACATGCTCTGAAGGATCATTCGCTGCAGCACGCATTGAATATAGTCCAGAAGCATCAGTTGTTAATACATCACAACGTCCAGAGTCATAGTTAGTTAGAGTTTGAGCATTTGTGTCAGATACAACTGAGTTGTAATCGATACCATTTGCTTTACCCCAGTCTGCCAGGTTTAATTCAGTAGTTGTACCTGCTTGAATACATACAGCAGCACCACTTAATTCCATAGCACTAGATACACCTAGTGAAGACTTAACCATGAAGCCTTGGCCATCATAGTAGTTAACACCAGCAAAGTTCAATCCTAAAGATGCGTCACGAGTGATTGTCCATGTAGTGTTTCTTGACAACATATCGATTTCGCCAGATTGAAGTGCAGTGAATCTTTCTTTAGCTGTTAAAGGTACAAATTTAACCTTTGTTGCGTCGCCAAGTGTTGCAGCTGCAACAGCACGACAAACGTCAACGTCTACACCAGTCCAGTTACCTGCAGAGTCTGCAGCTGAAAATCCAGCTAGACCTTTAGATACGCCACAAGAAACGTGACCTTTTGCTTGAACATCGCTTAAAGTAGAAGCTTGTACACCAAGTGCACCAACGACCAGCAACGTAGCAGCAGACAATTTTAATAATTGTTTCATATATATCTCCTTAATGAGTTTCAAA
>CAZEAO010000119.1:0-2726 GCA_964510245.1 uncultured Piscirickettsiaceae bacterium
AAGTTTAGACTTTAGTCCAAGTTGACATATAATCGATGTATGAAGAAACTATTCCTACTTTTAACTCTATCCTTTTTATCAGCCCAGAGTTTCGCTGGGTCGTGTCCTGATGGCAGTGACCCTGTAAAGAGTGTTTCTGATGATGGTACTTATTTTGTATACAACTGTGGTGGTAATGAACAATCATCTTCATCTAATATAACATCTAAGGTAGATTCCGCTAAATCTGGAATCAGTATTGAAAATGACCCCAATATCGACTTTTTCAAACCGCCAATGGCTCCTTATCCAACCGATATGAACTATTGGTATGGACGTCAATGGAGAATAGCGGATTTTAATAATGATGGACATAGTGACATAATTTACATGGGCGTTATTAAACCGAGCAATCTTATTGACATTAATAATAACAAACTTGAAGTTGGTGGGAGGTGGTGTCCTAATAATAATAACTGTGTTGGGACGTATCGAGAGCCATCATTGTTCTTAGGTGATGCTGATGGGAACTTGACATACTCGTCTTACTTATTGATTGATAATCGTGAGATTCCCGGTCTTGAGGGGCCTAATCAAGTTTTGAATGCTGATTACAATAACGATGGTGTTTTGGATTTCTATTTTGCAGATACCGGAGTAGGAAATGTCGATGGTCAAGTAAATAGTTATTTTCTTAGCCAACCAGACGGCACTTGGTTAGAGTCATCGGATACTCATCTTAGCCACTCAAATTTTGTAGTATGGGACCATGGCGCCGCTACTGGCGATATTGATAACGATGGTGATATGGATATAGTTATCACTGAGGTACACACTTGGAAGAACAAAACAGCATTCTGGTGTTTAATGAATGATGGCACAGGATTTCTAAATAAACGTAAGTGCGGTGGCACTTGGGCCTTTGGCCTAGAACTTGCTGATATGGATGGTGATGGAGATTTAGACGCACTGGTCGGCGCTCATGAAAAAGAATACTCGGATAATGCAATTCCAGGTATAACTGGCATTGTTTGGAATGATGGTAATGGTAACTTTTCTCAAAAAACCAAACTACAAGAATACAAAAAGAAATATAGTGGAATACCAGAAGTTTCAGCGTCAGACTTAGACAATGACGGTGACTTAGATATCGTTTATAGTCGAGTCGGTGAATACTATGTAGGCACGGCTATACAAATCATAGAAAACTTAGGTAACAAGAAGTTCAAAGACCACGGCTTGATTGAATTACTGATAGCACCTGATGATTTCAAAACAAAAAGCGAGGGCAATATATGGAATAGTTATATTTCATCTATAGTATTCAGGGATTTGGATAATGACGGAGACATGGATGTTTATTTAGTAGGCGAATCAGAACCATGTAATGGCACAATACTGATTAACCAAGGTTCGTTTGTATTTGACTTAATAAGACCTGTTGACGCACATAAATTTATTACTGATAGAACTGATAGCAAAATCAAATTCAGTTATAAAAAACATATTTCAACTGATGAAGAACAATCTGTAGAGGATGAAATCGCGGCTTTTGAAGCCGAACTGGCAGCGGAGCTTGGTGAGTAATTAACCCCCTCCCTCACACATCAAACGAAGTTTGAATATTTATCTTTCAAATTCACGAAGATATTGGTGTGAAATAATCTTACCTTCTTTAATTTTGGCTATAAACATTACACTTGAGTCAAGAGCATTTGGCTCAACAACATTGTGTGTACCCACTATTACTTCATCATTTTCATAACAACAAGAGAAATCAACAGCTTTAAAATTAGTATCACTACACCAATCTATGGTACCTTCTTTATCAAGTTTCCAATTAAATCTATCATTTATCCAAACAAAGTCATCCGATAAGACATCCGACATACTGCTAATATTTTTATCATTGATAGCTTTTATCCAAGAATCACTATAAGCCTCAAAATTTATTGTCACGATTATTTCCCTTTATTTGTTAAAGTAATATTGATTATAGCTAAAATAACCCTCCCTCACACATCAGAGAGGATTTGGACTTTCAAAATGAAAGACCTTTATCATAAGCCTGTTTAATGTAACTCAGACATTCTTCTTTGGTTATTTTATTTGTTTCTTTTAAAATCATAATCTCTGAATCCTCAACGCCACAGTAATCTAATATTCCAATATTTAAATTAGTATTTATTGCGGCTTCATAATCTCTCTTTAGTAGTTGCTCTCTAGTAGCTCCAGCAAGAGCAATCATGAGGCCTTTTTTTACATTGTGTTTTTTTGAGCCATACATTAATCCATAATTCCAAACTCTATCAATCCAGCCCTTTAACATGGCAGGTAATGACCACCACCAAAGAGGAAAAACCATAACAACAGCATCATTATTATTGAGACGCTTAAATTCAGATTGTACTTCTAGCGAATAGTTTTCTAGTTTCTCATCATTTGGCTCATCTTCAACTCTTAAGACTGGATTAAAATTTTCTTTATAAAGGTCTAATAGTTCAACTTGATGCCCTGCTTTAGTGGCGCCTTCAGAAAATGCTTCAGCTATTTGAGAAGTCAAAGAATTGGAACGAGGATGACATAACACAACAAGAATTTTCATTATTATTTTATGGATTTATAAAATATTAACGATTATAACTAAAAGACCCTCCCTCACACATCAAACGAAATTTGGACTTTAGTTCAAGTTGACATATAATCATAGTATGAAAAAACTACTCATACTTCTATTCTCATTCTTT
>CAZEAO010000120.1:0-2546 GCA_964510245.1 uncultured Piscirickettsiaceae bacterium
AATCGATATATCTACTGGGAGGAAGGCAAATGACTATCAACTATACAAGGATAAGCGCTTTTGTCTTTCTCCTTATTTTTCTAATCTATTCCTATTTTGCGGGTGAGATTAGAGTATTTGCATTTGATGAAAATGCAGACTTTAACGCAAGAACATTCCCTAAATTGATTTCTTATTTAGGGATTATAGTTTCACTTCTTACACTGGTCCTATCAAAAAATGAAAAAGAGAATATGGGTCAGTATGAATGGGTCAGTGTTATCGTTTTATTTGCACTCGTTTTTTCATATGGAATTTTAATAAAAACAATTGGTTTTTTTGTATCAACCAACTTATTTTTAATCACATCTTATATTTATTTGGGTGTTCGAAGCTACAAGGTCATTATTTTTAGCTCATTTCCAGTAGTTGCAGCCCTGCAATTTATGCTTCACGGCCTGCTTGATGTTTATATTAGAGATCCATTTTTACAGTTTTTAGGAGTTATATCATGATTGAAGGCATGATGATTGGTTTTAATACTGCCTTTAGTGGCTATAACATTCTCATGGTAATGATGGGATGCTTTGCAGGAACCATTATTGGAATGCTTCCTGGTCTTGGCCCTATGTCTGCGATAGCGCTCATGATTCCAATTACTTATGGATTTGATCCAGCCTCAGCAATGATTTTGATGGCGGGAGTCTATTATGGCGCAATTTTTGGTGGTTCTACATCATCAATTCTAATTAATGCTCCTGGAGTTGCTGGAACCGTGTCGAGTTCTTTTGATGGCTACCCGATGGCCAAAAACGGCCAAGCAGGGAAGGCATTAGCTATAGCTGCCTATGCCTCTTTCTCTGGTGGCACAATTGCGGCATTATTTTTATTAGTAGCTGCGCCTCAGCTTGCTAAGGTAAGTCTTAGCTTTCAGTCTGCAGATTATTTTGCATTAATGTGTGTTGGATTGCTCTCTATTGCGGCATTTGCGAGTAAAGGACAATTCTTAAAAGCAATGATTATGACAGCGCTTGGTTTGGCTCTTGCAACAGTGGGGCAAGATTCTTTGTCTGACATTACACGTTTTGCCTTTGGAAATATCAATTTAATGGATGGTATTAGTTTTGTGCTATTGGTTATGGCAACCTTTGCAATGAGTGAAGCATTTATGATTATTTTCAAAAAAATGGATATTAATTTCAAATCATCCGATGTAAGTAAGAGTAGCCTAGGCTCGATTAAATTATCGAAGGGAGAAGTGAAAGAAATGGTTCCTACAATAGGAAGAACCTCTGTTTTAGGTTTTTTTGTTGGTGTTCTTCCGGGCGCAGGAGCGACAATTGCAAGCTTCTTGGCGTGGGGCTTTGAAAGAAGTATAGCTACAGCAAAAGAAAAACTTAAATTTGGAAAAGGTTCAATCAAAGGCTTAGCGGCACCTGAAACTGCTAACAATGCTGCTTGTACAGGATCATTTGTGCCTTTATTAACTTTGGGTATTCCAGGGTCTGGAACTACTGCGGTTATGTTAGGCGCCTTGCTGTCATTCGGTGTTCAGCCTGGTCCAAGGCTTTACGTTGAACAACCAGAACTTTTTTGGGCTGTGATTGTCTCGATGTATATCGGAAACGTAGTTTTATTGATATTAAATTTACCTCTAATACCTTATATAGCAAGAATATTGGCGATACCTAAAAACATTCTAGTTCCACTAGTTTTATTCTTTTCAGTAACCGGAGTCTATTTGATTTCATTTAACTCATTTGACATTTACTTTATGGCGATAGTTGCATTACTTTCATTAGTGTTGAGAGTGTTAAATTATCCAATGCCGCCACTAATACTCGGATTTATTCTTGGTGGAATGCTTGAAAAAAACTTGAGAAGAGCAGTCCTAATTAATGATGGTTCATTCTCGTTCCTTTGGGAGAGGCCAATAAGTTTGACTTTATTTATAATTGCCATTCTCATTGTATTACTGCAAGTTTATCAAGGCTATAAAAAGGAAAAAGATTAGAAGTTTTTTTTCTATTTTTTTGAATAAAGTAATTCCTAGTTTAAAATACCCAACTAATTTGAATAACACCAATTGACTTATGACACCTGAAAATGTAATTGAGCAATGGGCTCAATGCTTCAATGATGGAGATTTAGCTGGAATTGCAAACCTCTATTACAAAGATAGTACTCTCTTACCAACCTTTCTCCCTAAACTTTTGAACTCAAAAGAAGAAATATCAGGTTATTTTAGTAAAGCAATAGAGGGTAAAGCTTCAATTGAAGTTGAGGTGAGTCAATCTATTAAAACTCAGCTGTCTGAAAGTATCTATTTAATGACTGGTTCATATGTTTTTTGTCTTCCGAGTAAAGGCGGACAAAAATATGAGTCCTGGTATAGTTTTGTAGTTGATGTCTCTGACGACTCACCAATTCAACATCATCACTCCTCTAGAGTGCCATTTGATTTCGACCTAAGCTAGTCAACTGATCAGCGCTAAATCTGTCTTCAAAGTCAACTTCATAGTCTTCAGCTGCAAAGTCAGGAGGGCTTTTCCCTAATAGAAAGTGCT
>CAZEAO010000121.1:0-2502 GCA_964510245.1 uncultured Piscirickettsiaceae bacterium
TGTGATTAGTGGACCGACAGAGAGTGACTCTATCATTGATTATGAGTTAGCAATTGGCAACACGATAAATATTGGACTAAACGCCCTAGTAGAACTTAACAATTGAAAATAAAACTCTGAATATCTCAACTACTCAACAAGATCCACTTTTCTAACTTGGATTTAAATTATATAATTCAATTATGATTATCAAAAACGGGCTAAACACTGAAATATTGGATACCGGCATGACTCTTCAAACCTACTATAAAAACGGTTTGAAGAATGGCTCTGAAACATACTACTACGCCAATGGACAAAAAGCATCTGAGGGATTTTATAAGGATAACAAGCTTGAGGGCTCATTAACCTATTGGTATGTCAATGGGCAAAAGGCATCGGAAGGTCATTATAAGAACGATAAGCCAGAAGGAGTGCAAATCGCATGGGATGAGAACGGCCAAATTGAATCAAAGCAAGAATTCAAAAATGGCTTATTAAATGGCAAATCGATTTTCTATGAAGACGGCATTACAACCTCAGAGTACATTTTAAAAAATGGCGATATAGTGGATGAGTTAAACGGAAAAAAGACTCATTAAATACAATGTTAAGAGCTCTCTCTAATTATTAGTCAAAAGTATGTCTAAATCAGTCAGTTATTATTTCGGGTACGGATCAAATCTTTCAAAGGGGCAAATGAGTCTTAGGTGTCCAGACTCTGAATACTTCACTTCTGGAAAATTGCCTGACTATGAGTGGCTTATTAATCGAAGGGGTTATGCCAGCATTAAGCCATCGAAGGATGCCTTTGTACTTGGAGAAATATTCAAACTTAGTGAAAAAGATGTAGAGTATTTAGACATCTATGAAAACGTATCAGAAGGCTTTTATAGAAAACATTTTTTAAATATTTTGACAGAAAAAGGATCAATCAAATGCTTAGTTTATATAGCCTCAGACAATAACAAAGGCGTTGCACAATCTGAATATGTTGATAGGATTAATGATGGTATTAACAGCGCCAGACTTCCTCTAGACTATGTTGAAAGCTGGATTAGACCCTTTATTCCAAAAAATTAACATAAATCAAAACAGGCTAACTAGAAATACTCATCTATATGTTATACAATATTTTTTTTAAATAAATTTGTATTTCCTTGCTCAAAAAAAAAGACCTTTTAAAAACTATATTGGTTCAAGTTCTGTTCGTTTTCAGTCTACATGCTGCAGCTGCAGATAGGTTTTGGGTTGCCGATAATGATGGAACAGTTAAATACTGGGATGACAATGCTAACTGGTCAACAAGTCATAATGGCTCTGGAGGAGCATCAGCTCCTACCAGTGGAAGTGGCCACGTAGCTATTTTTACAGAATCAAGTACTGTTGACGTTAAATTGAGAAATGATGTTAATAGAATACGGAAACTGAAAGTACTGAATGGATACTCGGGAAATATCGACTTAAATGGATATCACTTAGCTTCGAGACAAGGTGCAGCGATTTATGATGGCACTGTTTTGGTTAATGGTGGTTGGCTTCAGACTTGGGGGTGGACGTATATTCAATCTGGTGGAACAGTTAATGCTAGTGGAAGTGGAAGCAGAATCAAAATAGGTCACAATTTATCTATAAAAAATGGAGGTACGCTTACTGCACCTAGTACTAGTAGTAACAGTTATTTTATGGTTAGAGGTGGCTTTAACGTTCATAGTGGTGGAGCATTTAACCATAACAATGGAACGGTAACTTTAAATACGAGATGGAACAATGCTAGTGGCAAGCCAACGGCAAGAATATATATAGAAGATGGGCCAGGGACAGGGAGGAATTTTTATAATCTTACCAAAACTGCGCGAAAAAATATATATTTAGGCAGTGATATTGAGATAGAAAACGACTTATCAATTATCGGTAGAGGTTATATTTATGCTCAAGACTTAGGTGGCACAAATCGTAATATTACGATTGGTGGTGATTGGTCTCAATGGTATAGTAGCAGCTTTCAAGCTAGATCTGGAAAAGTTATCTTTAATGGTTCGTCAGCCCAAACCATAAATAGTCGTTCAAACTTTAAACATCTCCAAATTTCTAATTCTGATGTCTCTCTTATAAGAGCAGCAACTGCGACTGGGACACTTACAATCGATTCAGGGGCAACACTCGACATTAACGGTTATAACTTAACAGCAGGAACACTTGTAAATAACGGAAACTTGCAACTTAAAGGGAGTGAATCGCTCACAATTACAACCAAAGATACCGACTCAGGAACCATAACCTATGACGGCACAGACACCGGCCTCGAATACGGAAATGCTTACTATAATCTCGCTATAAACAGTCCCTCTGGAACGATGACATTGAACGCTGACCTGGATGTAAATGGATCTCTGACGATTAGCGATGGAACGCTTAATACCGGCAACAATGACATTAATGTTGCTGGAGACTGGAGCAATAGTGGCAGCTTTGTCTCTGGTACCGGAAAAGTAATTTTTGACGGCACTTCCAACATTGTTA